>DATETD010000104.1:0-12280 GCA_035283885.1 Rhodocyclaceae bacterium | reverse complement strand
GGGCGCGTGGCGGAAGCGCGTGCGCAAGCCGGCGTAGCGCAGGCCGACCGCTGGCCGAGTGTCGATTTGAACGCGCAGCGCAACGCTGCGCTGATTCCCGCCGATTTGAGCAGCAACGGTCGCGCGCTCGGTAGCCAGCGTTACGACATCAATCTCGGCATCGGCAATTTCGAACTGGATTTCTGGGGCCGCGTCAAAAGCCTCGACGAAGCTGCGCGCGCCAATCTATTGGCTGCCGACTATACGCGCCGCGCATTGCGCATGTATTTGATTGCCGAAGTCGCCAACGCCTACCTGAGCCGTCTGGAGCTTGACGAACGCTTAAGTCTGGCGCAAGCCACGGTCAACAGCCGCGAAGAAACGCGCTTTCTGATTAGCCGCCGGCGCGATGTCGGTCTCGCCGCCGATCTCGATCTGCTGCAAGCCGACGGCGCGCTGCAACTCGCGCGCGCCGAAGTCGCCAACCTCGCGCGCAGCCAGGCCGCTGCCGAAAACGCCTTGCGCTTGCTGGTCGGATCGACCCCAAGCGCCGCGCCTGCCGAACGTCGTTTGGCGCAGCAAGGCATCGTCGCCGATCTCGCCGTCGGCCTGCCCGCCGACATGCTGCTGAATCGCCCCGACGTATTAAGCGCCGAACATAAGCTGATCGCCGCGAATGCGAATATCGGCGCGGCGCGCGCGGCGTTTTTGCCGAAAATCGTGCTGACCGCGACGCTGGGAACTGCGAGTCACGGCTTGAGCAGCCTATTCGGCGCGGGCAATGGCGTCTGGAGCTTTATCCCGGCGCTGCGCTTGCCGCTGTTCGATCACGGCAAAAACGCCGCCAACGAAGATTTGGCCGAGGCGCGCAAACATATCGCCGTCGCCGACTACGAAAAAACTATCCAGGCCGCCTTTCGCGAGGTCGCCGATTTACTCAGCGCGCGCCAACAACTTGCGCTTCAGCTTAGAGCACAGCAAGCCCATCTCGACAGCCAAGGCCAGCGCCTGAAAATTGTCGAAGCGCGTTACCGCGCCGGCGTTTCCAGCCATCTCGAACTGCTAGACGCGCAGCGCGATAGCTTTAACGCACAACAAACATTGGTGGCGATACAGCGCCTCTATCTATCGACCGCCGTGAGTCTCTATAAGTCGCTAGGCGCGGGCGATATCGCCGCCGGAGCGGCGGGCAGTCCAGCAGGGTAAAAGTCGGCGCTGGCGGGACGGCGGCAACCGGGAGTTCCTTTTTTCGGTTGCCGAACAAACGGATTTAGAACGGGATATCGTCCTCGAAGTCGTTGAGTCCGCCGCTCATAGGTTGCGCCGACGGGGCGGGGCGATTGCCGCCGGTAGTGCTCGCGCTACGTGGGCTAGCGCTTTCGCGCTGAGGCGGTCGATCTTCGTAAGGCTCGCTCATCCCCTGACGACCACCCAACATTTGCATACGATCGCCGCGTATTTCGGTGGTGGTGCGCTCTTGGCCCTCTTTATCCTGCCACTTGCGCGTACGTAACGAGCCTTCGACGTAAATTTGCGAGCCTTTTTTCAAATATTGCCCGCAAACCTCAGCTTGCCGACCGAAGAAGCTGATGCGATGCCACTCCGTCGTTTCCTGCTTATTGCCGTCCTTATCCTTCCAGACATCGGTTGTGGCTAAATTCAAATTAGCCACGGCTTCGCCACTCGGGAGGTAGCGCACTTCGGGATCTCTACCGAGATTGCCCACCAGAATTACTTTATTCACAGACGCCATCGTGTGGTTCCTTGCGTATATATTCGTAAGAATTGTTCCGACAAATTCGTGCTGCCGTCGCAACGCAGTATACCCATTCGCTCTCGCGCTGAATTCGAAAATTCGGTCGAGTCTGGGGGGCTACTGATAAAATTCGCCTTCATTCAATCCGTTCCCTATCGAACCTATGCAAGCCGACCGCAGCCTCGAACTTCGCACATTACTCACGCATCGTTATTTGATCCTCGACGGCGCCATGGGCACCATGGTGCAGCGTCATAGCTTGCAGGAAGCCGACTATCGCGGCGCGCGCTTCGCCGATCACCGCAAAGACCTCAAGGGCAATAACGACGTCTTATGTTTGACCCGACCCGAGATTATCGCCGGCATCCATGCGGACTATCTCGACGCCGGCGCCGACATTATCGAGACCAACAGCTTCAATGCAACGCGCGTATCGCAAGCCGAATACGGTCTCGAAAGCGTCGCGTTCGAATTGAATGTTGCCGCTGCGCGCGTGGCGCGCGAGGTGGCGGATCGCTTTTCCAGCCCGACGCGTCCGCGTTTCGTCGCCGGCGTGCTGGGGCCGACCTCGCGCACCGCGTCGCTGTCGCCGGACGTCAACGACCCCGGCGCACGCAATATCACCTTCGACGCCTTGGTGGCCGACTATGTCGAAGCGGCGCGCGGATTGACCGAAGGCGGCGCGGACATCCTGCTGGTGGAAACCGTGTTCGACACGCTCAACGCCAAGGCGGCCTTGTTCGCCATCGAGCAATTTTTCGACCAGATGGGACGACGCTGGCCGGTGATGATTTCCGGCACGATTACCGATGCGTCCGGTCGCACCTTGTCCGGGCAAACCGCCGAAGCCTTCTGGAATTCGTTGCGCCATGCGCGCCCGCTGTCGTTCGGCCTGAACTGCGCTTTGGGCGCCAAGGAATTGCGTCAGCATATCGAGGAGTTGTCGCGGCTGTGCGATTGCTTTATCTCGGCGCACCCGAACGCCGGCTTGCCGAATGCATTCGGCGGCTACGACGAAACGCCGCAGATGCTGGCCGACGAGATTCGCGCGTGGGCGGACGCCGGGATCATCAATATCGCCGGCGGTTGCTGCGGCACCTCGCCCGACCATATTCGCGCGATCGCCGCAAGCCTATCGGGCCTAGCGCCACGAATGCCGCGCACGCCGCCGCAGATCGAGCACAAGTTGCGCTTGGCGGGCCTCGAAGCCTGCAATATCGGCGACGACAACCTATTCGTCAATGTCGGCGAACGCACCAACGTCACCGGCTCGCGTGCCTTTGCGCGCATGATTCTCGAAGGACGTTTCGACGATGCGTTGGCGGTCGCGCGCCAGCAGGTGGAAAACGGCGCCCAAGTGATCGACATCAATATGGACGAAGCGATGCTGGATGCGCCCGCCGCGATGGTGCGCTTTCTGCATCTGATCGGCTCGGAACCCGATATTTGCAAAGTGCCGCTGATGCTCGATAGCTCGCGCTGGGAAGTGATCGAAGCGGGGTTGAAGTGCATTCAGGGCAAGGGCATCGTCAATTCCATCTCGATGAAGGAAGGCGAAGCGAAATTTCTCGAACAGGCGCGACTGGCGCGACGCTACGGCGCGGCGGCGATCGTCATGGCCTTCGACGAGCAGGGACAGGCCGATTCTTTCGCGCGCAAGATCGAAATTTGCCAACGAGCCTATTCGCTGCTGACGAACGACGGCTTCCCCGCCGAAGACATTATTTTCGATGCGAATATTTTCGCCATCGCCACCGGCATCGCCGAACA
Source organism: Rhodocyclaceae bacterium (assembly GCA_035283885.1). Classification (GTDB taxonomy): domain Bacteria; phylum Pseudomonadota; class Gammaproteobacteria; order Burkholderiales; family Rhodocyclaceae; genus DATETD01. The sequence goes on along the minus strand of DATETD010000104.1, from coordinate 8,775 downwards.
CGACAATTACGCCGTCGATTTCATCGAGGCTTTACGCTGGATACGCGACCATCTACCATATGCGCGCACCTCGGGCGGCGTGTCCAATGTCAGCTTCAGCTTCCGCGGCAACGAAGCGGTGCGCGAAGCGATTCATACGGTATTCCTTTACCATGCGGTGCAAGCCGGTCTCACCATGGGCATCGTCAATGCCGGACAATTGGGCGTGTATGACGACTTATTGCCCGAACTGCGCGAAAAGGTCGAGGATGTGGTGCTGAACCGCAAACCGGCGCATGGAGGTAATTCGGGTGACGCGCTGGTGGACTTCGCGCAAACCGTCAAAGGCCAAGCCAAAGAACAGGTCGTCGATCTAGCGTGGCGCAGCTGGCCGGTCGATAAGCGCCTGGAACACGCCATGGTGAAGGGCATCACCGAATTCGTCGTCGCCGATACCGAAGAATGTCGCGCCCAACTCTTCGCCGCAGGCAAGCCGCCGCTATCGGTGATCGAAGGGCCGTTGATGAACGGCATGAATGTGGTCGGCGATCTGTTCGGCGCCGGCAAGATGTTCTTGCCGCAAGTGGTCAAATCGGCGCGCGTGATGAAGCAAGCCGTCGCCCACCTGATTCCGTATATCGAGGAGGAAAAAGCGCGCACCGGCGTCGGCTCCAAAGGCAAGATCGTGATCGCCACGGTCAAAGGCGATGTGCATGATATCGGCAAGAATATCGTCGGCGTGGTGCTGGGCTGCAACGGCTACGATGTGGTCGATATCGGCGTGATGGTTCCGGCGGATAAAATTCTCGCGGCGGCCAAGGAGCATGGCGCGCAAGCCATCGGTTTGTCCGGCCTAATTACGCCCTCGCTTGAAGAAATGAGCCATATCGCCGCGGAAATGCAGCGCCAAGGCTTCACTCAGCCCTTGCTGATCGGCGGCGCGACGACCTCGCGCGCGCATACCGCGATCAAAATCGCGCCGCATTATCAAGGCCCGGTGGTGTATGTGCCGGACGCTTCGCGCGCGGTCGGCGTCGTGACGCAATTATTATCGATCGATATGCGCGTCAATTTCGTCGCCGAAGTGGCCGAAGATTACGCGAAACTGCGCAAGCAGCATGCCGAAAAGAAAGGCGTGCCGCTGGCGCCGCTCGCCGCAGCGCGCGCGCAGCCCGCTTCATTCGACTATGCACCGGTCAAGCCGAAGAAACTCGGCGTCACCGTCTTACGACAACTCGATCTGGCGCAGATCGCCGAATACATCGACTGGGGGCCGTTCTTCCAGACCTGGGATCTGGCGGGCAGTTATCCTAAGATCCTCGACGACGCCACCGTCGGCGAAACCGCGCGCCAAGTGCTGGCCGAAGGACGCGCCATGTTGCAGCAACTGATAGCCGAGCGTTGGCTGACGGCGCATGCGGTGTTCGGCCTGTTCCCGGCGCGCTCGGTCGGCGACGATATCGTGCTCTACGCCGACGAGGCGCGGCAAGAGGCGCTGATGACTTGGCATGGTCTGCGGCAACAACAAGAACGTCCGGCCGGCAAGCCCTACCAATGCTTGGCGGATTTCGTCGCGCCCGACGGCGATTATGTCGGCGCATTCGCCGTCGCCGCCGGCGCCGGCATCGAAACCAAGCTCGCCGAATTCGCCGCGCAACACGACGACTACCGCGCTATCATGCTCAAGTCGCTCGCCGACCGGCTGGCCGAAGCCGCGGCGGAATGGCTGCATGCGCGCGTGCGCCGCGACGATTGGGGTTATGCAAACGATGAGACTTTATCCAACGAGCAACTGATCGCCGAGGAGTATCGCGGCATTCGCCCGGCCCCTGGCTATCCGGCCTGTCCCGATCACACCGTCAAGGCCGCGCTGTTCGATCTACTCGATGCGCCCAAGAACGCCGACATGAGCTTGACCGAGAATTTCGCCATGACGCCGGCGGCGGCGGTGGCGGGTTTCTACTTGGCGCACCCGCAAGCGCGCTATTTCGCCGTCGGCAAGATCGGGCGCGACCAGTTGCAGGATTGGGCGCAGCGCACCGGCATGAGCGAAACCGCAGCGGCGCGCTGGTTGGCGCCCTTGTTGTAAATCGATTCGGAACGATATGTCCGCACAGCACGCATTGAAAGTCGATAAAGTCTGGTGCTGGAGCGATTACCGCTCCTGGCCGGACGACGAGCGCTGGGAGATCGTCGGCGGCGTCGCCTACGCCATGGCCCCCGCGCCGTCGATTGCCCATCAAGGGGTGACGTTACGCATCGCCGCTAGGCTGGAACGCGCGCTACGCGGCAAGCCTTGCCGCCCTTTCGTTGCCCCCACCGACGTCAAGCTTTCCGACATCAATGTCGTTCAACCGGATATCCTGGTGGTCTGCGATCCCGGCAAGATCGCGGCGGACTGCATCGACGGCGCGCCCGATGTGGTCTTCGAGGTGCTATCCCCGCGCACCGCCAGCCGCGATTTGCGCGAAAAGAAATTCCTCTACGCCTCTTATGGCGTCGGCGAATACATCATCGTCGATCCGCTTGAACACTATGCGATTGGCTTTATGCTGGAAGGCGCAGCCTACAATGTCGGCACGGTATTCGGCGCGCAAGAAGGCTTACGCATCGCGACGCTCGATAGGCTGGAGATTCCTTTATGGGAAATTTTCGAATTGCCCGAGCCGAGCGCCGAGCCGACCGATAAGCCATCCAATCAATAATCCGCAGCGATCGGCGCACTATCCGTCGCGTCAGCGCCGACTTTTCGCGTCGGGTCGCCGAGGAGTCCTGCTATGACTGAAGTGTTGTTGGGTGTCGGCGTGCTGGCTTTGGGCGTCGTTATCGTACTGCTCGCGATCCTGCTCAAACGCAGCGCGCCACCGGACGACAGCGCCTTATGGTTGCGCCTCGACGCCATCGAGAAAAACCAGGAACGCGGCGAGCGCTTGATTAGCGACGAAATGGCGCGCAATCGCCAAGAATTCGGCCTTGCGGCGCACGCGCAACGCCAGGAAGCGACGACGGCGGCGAAGCAACTGCGCGAGGAAGTCGTCGTCACCTTGCAAGGTATCGCCGCCAGCACCACGCAAACCGTCGGCGAGTTGACTCGCTTGCAAAAAGCGCAGATCGACGCCATGTCCTCAGCGCTAGCGAAACTCACCGAGTCCAACGAAAAAAAGCTCGACGCGGTGCGGCAATCGGTCGAAACCCAGTTGCAGCATATCCAGAACGACAATGCGCGTCGCTTGGAGCAAATGCGCCAGACGGTGGATGAAAAGCTGCAAGGCACGCTGGAAAAGCGTCTGGGCGAATCCTTCAAACACGTTAGCGACCGCCTGGAGCAAGTGCATAAAGGGCTAGGCGAGATGCAAAGCTTGGCGACCGGCGTCGGCGATCTGAAGAAAGTGCTGACCAACGTCAAAACGCGCGGCACCTGGGGCGAAGTGCAATTGGGCGCTTTACTGTCGCAAGTGCTGACGCCCGATCAATTTGCGGCGAATGTCGCCACCAAAGGCGGCGCCGAGCGCGTCGAGTTCGCCGTCCGACTGCCGGGGCAAGGCGTGCGCATGGACGAAACCCTGTGGCTGCCGATCGACGCCAAATTCCCAATCGAAGACTATCGCCGCTTGCTCGACGCGCAAGATCGCGCCGATAGCGAAGGTGCGGAAAACGCCGGCAAGCAACTCGAACTGCGCGTCAAAGCCTGCGCCAAGGATATCTGCGATAAATATCTTGCGCCGCCGCAAACCACCGACTTCGGTATTTTGTTCCTACCGATCGAAGGCCTGTTCGCCGAGGTCATCCGCCGCGACGGCCTGATCGAAATCGTGCAACGCGACTATCGCGTGGTGATTGCCGGGCCGACCACATTATGGTCGATACTCAGCAGTTTGCAAATGGGCTTTCGCACCTTGGCGATTCAGCAGCGTTCGAGCGAAGTCTGGAATCTGCTCGCCGCCGTCAAGACCGAATGGACAAAATATGGCGACACGCTGGAGGCGGTGCAGAAAAAGCTGGTGCAAGCCGCCGACACCATCGACCGCGCCAAAGTCCGCTCGCGCGCCGTCGGGCGCAAGCTCAAAGACGTACAGGAAATGCCGATAGCGCAGGCCGACGGCCTATTGCCGCCTACGCTGGTCGGCGATGAATCCGAAACCGGCGACGCCTAGCCGCCGCAGGTTCAACCTAAAAACCTCTTTTGTCCACGAAAAATACGAAAGACACGAACAAAAACAATAGGTTGCACCGAAAACCATTCGCCGATCGCGTGGACGCCAAGCGACCGATACCTATTCGATTTTTTTCGTGCTTTTCGTGCATTTCGTGGACAACCGCTTTTCTAGCTTCAATCCTTGAGCGTATCCGCGCCCTTGGGCGCGACGAAGTGGAACAGGCCGGCAGGCATGGGAGGATTCGCCTCGAAGCGCGTAAATGTCAGCCGCGTGATCTGGGCGAAATTATCGTGGATTTCCATGCTGACAGGCTGATTGGCGACCAGTCCGAGCTTGATTTTTTCGAAACGCGTATCGTCGCCCTTGGGGGTGGCAAGCACATAATCGACGCCGTCTGCATTGCCGGCATCGACCAGATCGAAGCTTTTTTCGAGATCGCGCCCGGCCAGCAAGGCGGCCGGAGTCGCGCCTAGCGCCTTGCCCAAGGCTTTGATTGCGACCTGATTGAGATCGGGATCGTAACTCCAGAGCGTCTCGCCGTCGCTGACCAGCAAATGTTTATACGGCGTTTCATACGACCAGCGGAATTTCCCAGGGCGCTGCAAGGCGAAAACGCCGGTCGACTGTTGCGGCCGGCGGCCCGAGCGTGCGATCGCCGTCTGCGAGAACGTGCCGCGCGCGCTTTGCGTGACGGCGAGAAACGCTTTCAACTGCGTCAATCCGGACGCATAGCATGGCGTCGCCGCGAGTAGCGTCGCGGCGACGCCTAAGCCCACGATAGCGCGCATCATTCGCTCTTTTCCGGCGCCAGCACTTCGCGATTGCCGGCGCCGTTGGCCGGCGAGACCAGGCCGGCTTTTTCCATGGCTTCTATCATGCGCGCCGCGCGGTTGTAGCCGATGCGCAGATGACGTTGCACTAGCGAAATCGACGGGCGGCGGGTTTTGAGCACCACCTCGACCGCCTGATCGTACATCGGATCGGCCTCGGCGCCAGCCGTCCCGCCAGCGCCGACTTCTATCGACTCCTCGTCGCCCGACGGCGCGCTGAGTATGCTCTCGATGTAATTCGGTTTGCCGGTCTTCTTGAGGAAGTCAACCACATGATGCACCTCGTCGTCGGCGACGAAGGCGCCGTGCACCCGCGTCGGCAAGCCGGTGCCGGGCGCGAGATAGAGCATATCGCCTTGACCCAGCAAGGCTTCCGCGCCCATCTGGTCGAGAATGGTGCGCGAATCGATCTTGCTCGACACCTGGAAGGCGATGCGCGTCGGGATATTGGCTTTAATTAAGCCGGTGATGACGTCGACGCTGGGGCGCTGCGTCGCCAAGATCAAATGAATACCGGCGGCGCGCGCTTTTTGCGCTAGGCGCGCGATCAGTTCTTCGACCTTTTTACCGACCACCATCATCAGATCGGCCAATTCGTCGATGACGACGACGATATGCGGCAAGGTGGTCAGCGGCTCGGGGCCGCACTCGCTGTTCAGCGTCAGCGATAAAGGGTTGGGGATCAGTTCGCCATCCTTGGCGGCATCGTTGATTTTGCCGTTGAAGCTCGCCAGATTGCGCACGCCGACGGCGCTCAACAGCTTGTAGCGCCGCTCCATTTCGCCGACGCACCAATGCAGCGCGTTCGCCGCCTTGTTCATATCGGTGACCACGGGGGCCAGCAAATGCGGAATGCCTTCGTAGATCGACAGTTCGAGCATTTTCGGGTCGATCATAATCATGCGCACATCCTTGGGCGGGGATTTGTACAGCATCGACAAGATCATCGCATTCACCCCGACCGATTTGCCCGAGCCGGTGGTGCCGGCAACCAGCAAGTGCGGCATTTTGGATAAGTCGGCGACCACCGGTTGACCGCCGATATCCTTGCCGAGCACCATGGTCAATGGCGAAGACATGCCGCGATACGCCAGCGAGCCGATCAGCTCGGACAAGCGCACGATCTGGCGTTTGGGATTGGGCAATTCCAAAGCCATGCACGATTTGCCGACCACGGTTTCGACGACGCGGATCGACACCAATGACAAGGCGCGCGATAAGTCTTTGGCGAGATTGACCACTTGACTGCCTTTGACGCCGACCGCAGGGTCGATTTCGTAGCGCGTCACCACCGGACCCGGCGACGCGGTCAGCACTCTGACCTGAACATTGAAGTCGGCCAGCTTGCGTTCGATCAGGCGCGAGGTAAATTCCAGCGTCTCGGCGGAAGGAATATAGGCGGTGTTCAAGGACGCCAGCGCCAGCAGATCGAGCGACGGCAAGGATCCCTCGGCCAAGGTCACCTCGGTCTTGGGCTTGGTTTGACGCACCAGCACGAAATTGCTTGGCGCCGCCGCAGGTTCCGCCATCGCCAACGCGGCAGGCGAATGCTCCATCGCGATCCGCGGAGGAGGTGCATCGTCAAGTAGATCGTCATCCTCGGGATCGACCTCCGTCGCCGGCTTTAGCGTCGGTTCCAGCGCATCGTCGAACTGTTCTTCGAGATGCGCCGGTTCGATCTTGACCGGCGTCGTCGGATGCTCTTCGGTCTTGCGGCGTTCTTGCTCCACTGCCGCTTCGCGCCGTTCGGCGACCGAACGGCCATACTGCCGGTCGCGCCAGATTTCCCAGATGGCAATAATCTTGAGCCAGACATGCTCCAGCGCCGCGCCGATGCGCTCGGCGACCGCCAGCCACGAGGTGCCGGTAAATAAGCTGAACCCCACCATGGCGACCACCAGCAGCAGCAGCGTGCCGCCGGTATAACCCAGCAGATTGCCGGCCTGTAGGCCGATCTCGCTGCCGAGCAGGCCGCCGGGGCCGAGCGGCAAAGTGGCTTTCAGGCTCCAGAATCGCATCGCCTCCAAGCCGCACGCCGCCAGCGTCAGCAGGCCGAACCCCAGCAAACCGATCATCAGCGAACGGCGATTGCCTTCGAACAGATGGTTGACGCGGTGATAGCCCCAAAAAATCAGAAAAAACGGCAACGCAACCCATAGCCACGCCGACATTCCCAGCAGATACAACAGCAAATCGGCCAGCCACGCGCCGAAACGCCCGCCGGGATTCGCCACGCGCTCGACGGTCAGCGCATGCGACCAGCCCGGATCGTTGCGGTCGAAGCCCCATAGAATCAAGCCGAGGTAAATCCCGGCAGCGGCGACCAGCAACCAGCGCGCTTCGTGGATCAGCAAGGCGATTTTCTCGGGCAGCGGGGCGGAAATCGAAGGGGAAGCCGTGTAAGCGGTCATATGATGTTCAGTAGGCGGCGCTGTCTTTGCCGGGAGTGACGGATAGTGCGGCATTATCTGCGTCCGGCGGTTCGCGCAATGGCGAAATACATCGCGAAGAACCGGCTTGTTTTCGGCTAAGGATGGAGTACGGCAGGATGGTGATCAAGATAGAACCGTCCCGCCAGCGCCGACTTTGACGCATCAGTCCGGCGCATCCCAACTCGGCTCCGGGCCGAAGCGTTCGGCGAGGTGATCGAGCAAGGTGCGCAAGGTCGGCGGCAGGAAGCGGCGCGTGGCGTAGACGCCGTGGATGCCGAGTTGTTGCGGCGTCCAGTCCGGCAGCAGTCGCACCAAGCGACCGTCGCGCAGATAGGGCGCGGCGAGATAGGTCGGTTGCAGCGCGATGCCGGCGCCGACGAGCGTAGCGTGTAGCAAGGCCGCGACTTCGTTGGCGCTGATGTTGCCGCCGACGTGGGCGACGGCGGAGGCGCCCGCACGTTCGAAACGCCATTCGCTACGACCGTAGTAGCAGTAGGTTAGGCAATTGTGGTCGGCGAGATCGGCGGGCGTTTGCGGCGCGCCGCGACGTTCCAAATAGCTCGGCGCGGCGCAGACGACCGAACGGCAGACGGCGAGCTGGCGCGCAATCAGCGTCGGATCGAGGTCGTTGTCGATGCGCACCGCCAGATCGATGCGGTCGGCGACGAGATCGACGGTGCGATCGAGCAGCAGCAGATCGACGCGGGTGTGCGGATAACGCGCGACATAGTCGGCGATCGCCGGCGCCAGATGGTGCTGGCCGAAGGAGCAGGCGGCGGTGACGCGGATCAGGCCGCGCGGCGTTTGTTGGCGCTGGCTGGCGCACGCTTCGAGCACGGCGATTTCGCCGAGCACCTGGCGGCAATGCGTTAGACATTCTTCGCCGGCATCCGTCAGGCTGAGGCGGCGCGTGGTGCGATGCAGCAGGCGTTCGCCGAGCCAAGTTTCGAGTTCGGCCAGATAGCGCGTCACCATCGCGCGCGACATGTCGAGGCGGTCGGCGGCGGCGGTTTGGCTGCCGTGTTCGATCACGGCGACGAACACGCGCATGGCGGTCAGACGATCCATAGGGGGGATTCTATAGGAGGGAGTCTATAGGCAATTCGGTCGATTCATGCAACAGATTGGTGTGTTATAGGCGCTTTTTCCGCGCCAATCAAGTCGCTAGACTGGCGCTGTCACTCACTCACCAAGGAACTGCCATGAAAATCGCTCTAGTCGCTCCCAATGGGAATATCGGTCGCGAAATCGCGCGCGAGGCGCTGCAACGCGGCCATAGCGTAACCGGCTTGGTGCGCAGCGCGCGCGCCGCCGATCTGCCGGGTTTGCAACTGCAAGCGGTCGATATCTTCGATCCCGCGAACTTAGCGGCAGCCG
>DATETD010000103.1:0-17161 GCA_035283885.1 Rhodocyclaceae bacterium | reverse complement strand
GAAACTCTGCTGCAACCCGAGGCATGTACTCAAAACACAAGATGAGCCAATGTTTTTTGCTCTCTTATTGTCATGTCCATCTACTCCAAAAAGCGTAGAGTAGACATTGTTTGGGTGGTGTTTACAATAGCTTTTCGTAACCTGATTATTGTTAACGAGTATTGCTATTGGTGAATTTCTTTGGTATTCTCGACTCAGGATATGATATCCGAGTGCGATCGCCCTGGCATCTCGCGGGTTAACCACCTCAATGACGAAATCGATCGGATGGTGGTCGATCGTTTCCCGAAAACCGTTCATGCTAACGATACCATCATTGCGATCAACACCATCGCGCGGCAACTGCGCAATGCCTATATCTTCAGCGGCGTTGAATCGCAAAAAGCGATCGACGTGATTTTGGAGCAAAGAAAAATCATTTCCGATCGCTTCGAAAAACTGGAGAAGACCATTACCAGCGAAAAGGGTAAGGAGTTGCTGAAAAAAGCGATGACCGCCCGCGTAACGTATGTGGCTAGTCAAGAAAAGTTTATCGATCTGCTGAGAGCCGGCAAACGCGACGAGATCGTCGCGCTGATGCTGGGCGACTTGCGGCGCGCACAGGCCGAATACATCGCCAGCGTTACCGCTTTAATCGAGTTCCAACAAGACTTGATGGTCAAGGCCGGTAAGGAGGCGGATAAGTTGGCCGGCGACACCACGACCTTGCTGGAGATACTCGCCGTGACTGCTGCGCTATTGACCGTCGCGCTGGGCTGGACGATTACGCGTAGCGTGACCGGCCCGACGCAAAAACTGGTCGATGGCGCCAACCGGATGGCCGATGGCGATTTCAATTTCAAACTCGAGATCGATAGCCAGGACGAGATCGGCGTTCTCGCAAGGTCGGTGCGCACCATGCAGGAGAATATCAAGGGATTGATCGCCCAGATGAATTCCATGTCTTCCGAGCATGATAAAGGCGATATCGACGCGCGCATCGACGAAACTCGGTTCCAGAACGATTTTGCGCGCATGGCGCAGGGCGTGAACGCCATGGTGTTCGGCCACATCGCGGTGAAAAAGAAAGCCATGGCCTGCGTCAAAGAGTTCGGCGAAGGCAATTTCGATGCGCCGCTTGAACCGTTCCCCGGCAAGAAACGCTTCATCAACGACACCATCGAAGAAGTGCGCGGCAATATCAAGACTTTTATCGCCGACATGAATCGTATGTCCGAGGAGCATGATAAAGGCGATATCGACGTCAAGATCGACGAGAGCAAGTTCAAAGGTTCGTATAAGGCGATGGCCGCAGGGGTCAACACGATGGTGTTCGGTCACATTGCCGTCAAGAAAAAGGCGATGGCTTGCATCAAGGAATTCGGCGAGGGTAATATGAATGCGCCGCTGGAGAAGTTCCCCGGCAAGAAAGCGTTCATCAACGAAACCGTCGAGCAGGTGCGCGCCAACATCAAGGCGTTGATTGCCGATACGAATATGTTGTCCAAGGCGGCGGTGGAGGGCAGACTCGCTACGCGCGCCGATGCGGCCCAACATCAAGGCGATTTTCGCAAGATCGTCGAAGGCATCAACGCCACGCTGGATGCGGTGATCGTACCGTTGAACGAAGTCGGTCGGGTGATGACCGCCATCGAGAGCGGCGACTTGACCAAATCGATTACGAGCGAATATCAGGGACAGTTGAAGACCTTGTGCGATACGGTGAATGGCACGGCGCAAACCTTGGCTGGCGCAATCAACGATGTCAGTCGCGTCATGAGTGCCGTCGAAGCAGGCCATCTGACGCAATCCATCACGGTCGAATATCGTGGTCAATTCAAGACCCTGTGCGAATCGGTCAATAACACCGTGGTCAAATTGGCCGAGACGATTACCGACGTCACCAATGTGACGGAATCTTTGACCAGCGCCACCGATCAAGTTTCATCGACCTCCCAATCGTTGTCGCAGGCCTCGTCCGAACAGGCCGCGTCGGTGGAAGAAACCACCGCGTCGATCGAGCAGATGTCGGCGTCGATCGCGCAAAATGCCGAGAACGCCAAGTTGGCCGAAAACATGTCGTCCGACGGCACGCTTAAAGCCGCCGATGGTGGCAAAGCCGTGACCGAAACCGTCGCGGCGATGAAGCAGATCGCCAAACGCATCGGCATTATCGACGATATCGCCTATCAAACCAACCTACTCGCTTTGAATGCGGCGATCGAGGCGGCGCGCGCCGGCGAACATGGCAAAGGCTTTGCCGTGGTCGCTGCCGAAGTGCGCAAATTGGCCGAACGTTCGCAGGTCGCGGCGCAGGAAATCGGCCAATTGGCGATCAATAGCGTCGGCTTGGCCGAGAAAGCCGGCAAACTACTCGACGAGATCGTGCCGGCGACCAAGAAAACCGCCGATATGGTGCAGGAAATCACCGCCACGTCCAAGGAGCAGTCTTCGGGCGTCGGCCAGATCAACAACGCCATGGCGCAACTCAGCCAATTGACCCAGCGCAACGCCTCGGCGGCCGAAGAATTGGCGGCGACATCCGAAGAGATGAGCAGTCAAGCCAATAGCTTACAAGAGACCATGGCTTTCTTTACGGTCGCCAACCAAACGACGGGTCGCAAGGTCAAAGCGAAGCCGACGAGTTCCCGCATGGCGCCGCCGGTCATGGGCAAGAACAGCGGGCAGTTCAACGATGGCGACTTTGCGCGGTTCTAGTCTTGTCGCGACACCGACACAGCGCCGACGATAAAAGTCGGCGCTGACGAGACGGCTGCTGCAAACCGCTACACCTAGAAAAAACAGTTGTCCACGAAATACACGAAAATCACGAAAAGAATCAACTACCTATCGGCAGTTTGGCGCTTACCCGACGGCTGAGTTGGTTTCTGGCGCAAGCTAGTGTTTTCGTTCGTGTCTTTCGTGCTTTTCGTGGACAACGGAGGTTTTCAGCTTAAACCGTCAAATTAATCTCCTGCACGCTGCCGGCCTTGCCGTTTTCGGTCAGATACAGCCCGGTAGCGGCGACGGCGCCGAGATTGCTATTGTTCTTGCCGCGCAGTTCGAACGGGCTGGCGATATTACCGACGGCAATTGCGCCGACATCGCGGTCTTTTAGGGTTTCGAGCTTGCCTTTGCCGTTTTCGTCGGGCGTCCATAACTTCAGGCTGGCGTAAGCCGCGTCGTTTTCGTCGATCCAACCATTATTGTCGTCGTCGAGCGCCGCCAGCTCGGAGAATCCCGAATTGGATTTCGGCCCGAACAACTCCAGACCCGAATCGATCTGACCGTTCTTGTTGCGATCCAGCGCCAGATAGGCGCTGCCGCCGCTCAACAGCGCCATCGCTTCCTTCTGTCCATTGCCGAGCAGGTCGAATTCGATGCGCCGGTCGGAGAGTTGTGCGGCAAGGCCGTCGAAGTTCAGCACCAGCGGGTCTTTGCGCGGCGGCGGGGCGTTATCGCTGCGGATGCTTTCGCTGGTTTCCTCGCGCTGGTAACGGCTCATATCGAGTTCGAGCTTGAAGCTGATTTCCTGGCCGTCGCTAGTTTTGATCACGCCCTCGGCGGCGATTTGGGTTTGTTCGAATTCTTCGTGCAACGATTGGCGCTCATAGGCTACATTCATATTCGGGCCGTTGCCGCCGGTTTGCAGCGGTCGCTGCGTGGGTTGCGCGCTGCTGATCATGGCGGGAGAATTTTTGAGCGGCGGTATATCCTCGGACGAGAAAATCTTGATATCGCGTCCGGTGATCGTCTCTATCATCGATTTGATCATCTGCACCACGGGATCGCCTTCGAAGCTGTCGTCGCCCGCCTTCGATACGGCGGCAGACGAGCCGGCGCCGAGCGAGGCCGCTTTGGCCTGAGCGTCGGCCACCATCGACGCGCGCGCCGCCGCCGAAATCGATAGGGTGGCGCTGACTTGCTGCAACAGGCTGTCGGTGCGTTCGGAGAGCGATTTGACGTCGCGACTGGTGGCGTTGCGCGCGGTCGAATCGGATTGTTGGCCGCGCCAAGTACGCATGGATTCGCGCGATTCGTCGCGCGTATAGGATACATGGCTGGCCTGGAGCGAGAAGCTGGCGCTATCGATTTTCATGGCGATCTCACGATTATGTCATATTGGCGGGCGCGCCGCAGAGCCTGGCGCGAACGATGACGCAATAATCGGGAGTCAATCGAGAGTCGAGCGGCGATTCCTTGCGTGCCAGTGTGTTGACGGCGGGATTACGGGAAAATTGACCCTCAATTCGTACTTTTTGCGAATTCTTCGAACGCAAAAACCTGTGTTGTCCACGGAAATCGCGAAAAACACGAACAAAAACAATCTACTGCGCCGTTAAATCGCTCATGCTGAGTGTTATGGCATATTTACCCAAACCCCCGTCGTCGGCGCAAGCGCGCCCGTCGGCGTGTTCGGCAAGGTGGCGAAGTCGAGATAGCCGCGACTGGCGAGGTAATTCGTCAAGCCGCCTTGATTCGCCAACTCCGGCGCCCAGAAATACCAACTGGCGCGCGCCGCATCCCAGGCCCATAGGGTGGCGAGGTTGCCGCCGCTCGGCGTCGTCGATGCGCCGCCGAGCGCCGCATCGAACTGCACCGGGGTCGGGGCGTCGCCGGTGGCGATTAAACTCCAACTGCGCGGCAGGGCATGCGCTCCCCCCGTCGGTTTGAAGCTCGACGATGAGATAGCGGCGGCGCTCGGCAAGGGGGCGGAGAATGCCGTTTTGGCATTCACCCAGAAGCCTTCGCCGGCTTCGATACTCGTGAGGAATTGGTAGCCTTTGCTGGCCGCATAGGCCTTGCCGCCGTCGCTTTCGAGCGGAGTGTAGAACGCCCAGGTGGGGTATGTCACGCCCGGCGCTGTGCCGCTAGGCAGCCATTTCCATATCGTCAGCACCTTGCCGCTGTCGTTGAACGCGCTCGCGATGGCGATGGACGCTTCGACGCCATTGCCGACGAGGTTCCAACCCGCGATGCACGCTATCGTCGGGCCGCTTTGCGCCTTCGGCATCGCGGCGCTCGCACCGGCGAAATTGGCCGGTTTCGCAATGACGATGGTGTTATTGCGGTTCAGGGCGCGCGTTTCGTCGCTAGGAAAGGCGCTGTAGTTGACGCGATCCACGCCGGCGAAATCGATGCTGCCGCCGGGCAGGAACAGGAAGCCGTCGGGGACGACGTAGTCGGGTGCGACGATGCCGAGCGCGGCAAAGCCTTGGGTGGCGATCAGGAATTTGCGGTTTGCCGTATCGCCGGGTAAATTCTTGGCAAAGCCGAATCGATGCGTCGTTCCCGCCTGCGATGCGACCATTTCATGGCCGCTGAGGAATTGCTGGTCGCCGACTTCGCTGCGCAGTACGATGTACTGCACCGTGCCGCTGGCGTTCGAGTAGATTTCGTCGATTTGCCATAGATGGAAAATAGCGTTCGCCGGTCGCATCGACAGCAAGGCGGCTGCGAGGAGCAGCCAATGGCAAAATCGTAATGTCGCATGCCGTAGCGTACGATTGTCGAGTGTGTTCATTGTGTTCTCCCTAGTCGTATCGAGGCGGCGGCCCACCCGTGTTTGCGTAATACCTTAATATTCTAGTACGGCATTGCTCGATTCATGGAGTGTCGGCTGCGCGACAGACGGCGCGTTTGGCGTGCGCTATGCTGCTTGCGGGCGTGGTTCGAACAGAGCGAAGGAGACGGTCATGGAACAGTGCGATGTGCTTATTGTCGGCGGCGGAATTGCGGGTTTGTGCGCGGCCTTGGAATTGATCGAGGCGGATCGGTCGGTGATTTTGCTGGAGCGCGATCTTCCGCAGCATCTCGGCGGCTTGGCGAAAGAAAGTTTCGGCGGCATGTTTTTGGTGGATACGCCCGAACAGCGTCGTCATGGGATTAAAGATACGACCGAGCGCGCTTTGGCCGATTGGCGCTCGTTCGCCGAGTTCGCGCCGGACGACCGCTGGCCGCAAGCCTGGGCCGAGGCCTATGTCCATCGTTGCCGCGACGATGTCGGCGGCTGGTTGCGCGCCGGCGGGGTGCGCTATTTTCCGGTGCCGAACTGGGTCGAGCGCGGCGAGCAGGGCGGGCGGGTACAGGGTAATTCCGTACCGCGTTTTCATATCGTCTGGGGCACGGGCCACGGCCTGATCGCGAATCTGATCGAGCGCCTCGAAGCCCATCCGCGTCGGCGGCGGTTGAAAATACTGTATCGTCATCGCGTCGAGCGGCTATTGACGCGCGACCGTGCGGTGGTCGGCGTCGCCGGTTGCCGCGAGGACGATGGTGTGGAGTTCGAGTATTGCGGCGGAGCCGTGGTGGTGGCGAGCGGCGGCATCAACGGCAGTATCGAGCGCGTGCGTCAAAATTGGCACGCCGATTGGCGCACGCCGCCGCAAACGATTTTGAACGGTTCGCATCGCTATGCCGATGGCTTGATGCATGATGCGGTGAGCGCGACCGGCGGGCGGCTGACGCATTTGGATCGAATGTGGAACTATGCAGCGGGCGTGCATTGGCCTAAGCCGCACGATCCCTTGTACGGCGCCTCGTTGGTGCCGCCGCGCTCGGCGCTGTGGCTGAATTGGCGCGGCGAACGTTTTATGCCGCCCTTAGTCACCGGCTTCGATACGCGCGACTTGGTGGCGCGCATTTGCGCCGAGGAGCGGCAATATTCCTGGCAACTGATGAACCGCCGTATCGCCTTGAAAGAACTGGCGGTGTCCGGCGCCGAATTCAATCCCTCGGTGCGTGACAAAAAGCTGTTCGGCTTTTTGCGCGATGTGGTGTTCGGCAATCGTTGGCTGTACGACAAAATGCTTAAGGAATGCAAGGACTTCGTCGTCGCCGATAGCTTGCCCGAGCTGGTCGAGCGCATGAATGCGCTGAACGGCATTAGCGGCGATGGCGCGGTGTCGCTGGCGGCAGTGCGCGCGGCGGCGGAGCGCTATGACGAAAATCTGCGCGGTCCCGCCGACGACGAACAGATAAAAAAGCTGGCTTTTATGCGCACATGGAAAGGCGACAAGATTCGCACCTGTAAGGCGCAGCCGATTCTCGATCCCAAGGCCGGGCCGTTGATTGCGGTGCGCGAATTCATCATGAGTCGCAAGAGCCTGGGCGGCATTCAGACCGATCTGTCGAGCCGCGCACTCGATGAGGCCGGTATGCCGATCGCCGGGCTGTATGCCGCTGGCGAGGCGGCGGGATTCGGCGGCGGCGGCATGCACGGTTTGCGCGCGCTCGAAGGCACGTTTCTCGGCAGTTGCGTGCTGAGCGGTCGCGTCGCCGGGCAGCACGCGGCGGGGCTTCGGCGCTAGCTTCACTGACATAGCGTTTGACGAAGCATCGAAGCGTCGTCGCGAGTCACTGCGAAAGACTTACTTCTTTTCTTCCTGACGGAACTTGTCGTGGCAGGCTTTGCAGCTTTCGCCGAGCTTGCCGAATTGCGCCTTGATCGCGGCGGCGTCGCCGGCGGCGGCGACCTTGGCCATTTCATTGGCTTCCTTGTTGAAGGCGATCGCGAGTTCCTTGACCTTGTCGCCTTCTTTGAAGAACTCGGGCTTGACGGCGGTGTCGTGCCAGCCTTTGCCCTTGTCGCTGCCGGGTTGATACAGCACGCCCATGCCGGAATTGGCGATGGCTTGGATCAGGTTGGCGGCTTGGACCACTTGATCTTTGTTCGGCGCATCGAGATTGGCCTTAATGCGCTGCATGCTCCAGCCCATGGTCTGATAAGCCGACTGACGCCAACGAATCTGGTCTTCGGTTTTGCCGATGTTTTGCGCAAAAGCGGCGCTGGTTAGGGCGAGCGTCAGACCGGTGATGACGATTTTCTTGAAGTTCATAAAATCTCCTGAAAAGAATAATAATGATAAGCGATTTCGCGGGCGAATTATGGCATGAAGTCGATCGCGATTCGACCTTAGTTTGTTGCGAAAAAAGCAACAAACTATTGCGAATCTGTCGCAAATAAATGCTTGACTCGCCATTGTGCGGGCGGTGTTTGCTGGCTGAGTGCGATCAATCGATCGATATTCGGATGTTTGCCGGGGTTGGCGCGCGCGTCGGCGGTGTGCTCGGCGTAGAGTTCCAAGCCTTTGCGCGCCGCATCGGCGTCGATCGCGCCGTAGATTTGCCCCAAATGGTTATAGATCGTCAGCGAACCGACTTGGCCGGCTTTGTTTTCGATGGTGGCGACCACCGTGCCCGCGCCGTCGATCAGTTGCAACGCGGCGAGATGCGAAATTCGCGGCAGTTGTTTCAGGTTGTCGGCGAAGGCCATCTCAGATCGCCTTGGCGAGTTGCGCCGCCGCGCCGACGTAGGAAGCTGGCGTCATTTCCAGCAGCCGCTGCTTGTCGGCCTCGGGCAGCGCCAATTGGCGGATGAAGGCATGCAGCGAGTCTTTTTCGATCCCTTTGCCGCGCGTGAGTTCTTTGAGTTGTTCGTAGGGATTGGGCAGGCCGTAGCGCCGCATGACGGTTTGCACCGGCTCGGCGAGCACTTCCCACGCGGCGTCGAGATCTTCGGCTAGGCGGTGCGGATTGGCTTCGAGCTTATTCAAACCGCGCAGCGCCGAATCGAGCGCCAGCACGGTGTAACCGAAGGCGACGCCCATATTGCGTAGCACGGTGGAATCGGTGAGATCGCGTTGCAGCCGCGAGATCGGCAGTTTTTCGGTCAGGTGGCGCAGTACGGCGTTCGCCAGGCCGAGGTTGCCTTCGGAGTTCTCGAAGTCGATCGGATTGACCTTGTGCGGCATGGTCGACGAGCCGATCTCGCCCGCCTTGAGCTTCTGCTTGAAATATCCCAACGATATGTATTGCCAGATGTCGCGGTTGGCGTCGATCAGCACGGTGTTGGCGCGTGCGATCGCGTCGAACAATTCGGCCATGGCGTCGTGCGGTTCGATTTGTATGGTGTAGGGATTGAATTCCAGTCCCAGCGACTCGATAAAACGGCGGTTGAAGCTCGGCCAGTCGAGTTCGGGATAGGCGGCGAGGTGCGCATTGTAATTGCCGACTGCGCCGTTGAATTTGGCGGTCATGGCGACGCCGACGATGCGCTCGCGGTTGCGCAAGAGACGCGCGGCGATATTCGCCATTTCCTTGCCCAAGGTGGTCGGCGTCGCCGATTGGCCGTGGGTGCGTGCGAGCATCGGCAAATCGGCGAGCTGGTGCGCCAGTTCGCGCAAGCGGGCGATGACTTTATCGAAGGCAGGCAGCAGGATGGCGCGCACGCCGTCGGTGAGCATCAGCGCATGCGAGACGTTGTTGATGTCTTCGGAAGTGCAGCCGAAATGAATGAATTCGCTCGCCGCCGTGACTTCGGGATTGTGCGACAAACGGCGCTTGAGCCAGTACTCCATGGCTTTGACGTCGTGATTGGTTTCGCTTTCGATTTGCTTGATCGCTGCGGCGTCGTCGAGCGAAAATTCGGCGACGATACGCTCCAATTCGGCGCGCGTGGCGGCGGAGAAGGCCGGGCATTCGGCGATTTCGGGCGCGGCGGCGAGGGCTTGCAGCCAGGCGATTTCGACTTTGACGCGGTTGCGGATCAGGCCGTATTCGGAGAAATAGAGGCGCAAGGCGTCGACCTTGGCGGCGTAGCGGCCATCCAATGGGGATAGCGCGCTGAGGGTGTTGAGCATAGTGGGGGCGGGCGTAGGAGTGGAAGGGGCCGTCATGAGTGCGTCGCTAAGTCGGATTGCATTAAATGGGGCGTGGATTTTAGCATGGGGTCGGCATGGAACGTCGGGCGTTCCGTCCCGTCAGCGCCGACTTTCCACATCGTCGCCGGGGCTGGGGTTGCCGTCGAGTCGTGCGATCAGGCGCGGCAGTAGATGTTGTTCCGCCTGGTGAGTCAGTTCGCCCATCAGCCGGTCGGCGAGACCGTCGGTGACGCGCAGCACCACATGCGGCAATTCTTCGCTGAGCCAGCGCGCGAGCTCTTCGCGTAGCGCGTCCAGGTGCGGCTGCATATGAAACGGCGCTTGCGCGCGCGTCGCTTGCCGCGCTTCGGGCTCGCCTACGACTTCGGTCAGCACCGGCACATCGTCGTCGTAAGCGTTTTGCGGCGCACCGGCGATGAAGACGCGATGGCGGCGAATCAGGGCGTCGGCTTTGCGCAGGACTTCGTCGGTATGCAGATCGGGCGTCGTCGGGTCCATAGTCTAAATTCCCAAAGAAATATCCTGGCTCAGAATCGAATGACCGTGTTCGCGGTAATAGCGGAAGCGTTCGCGTCCCGCCTGTTTATCGAGCTCGTCGATGCTGACGATTTCGATCAAGTGTTGAAAGCATTCGAATCCCGGTGGGATTTCGGCGGAGAAGTTCAGCAAATACGCGCTGTGCGGCGCCAGGTCGAGTTGGTCGAGCCGGTTGACGATCACCACCGGGGTCATCGCGGCCAGCGGGTCGTCGGCGCGGCAGTGCGGGATAAAGCTGCTGGGGCAAGCACTCCATAGCGCATGATCCAACAGTTCGCTTTGCGCGTCGGTCGCGGTATAAACGATGACCGCAGCGTTGTCGTGGCAATGCCGTTGCAGCCAGTCGCCGACCGCTTGCAGCCGGTCGGCGGCGCCATGCAGGAAAGCGATTTGCGTCATGCGCGCTTATGTTTGGCTTTTCCGCCGGACTTATGCGCGCGTTGCAGCAGAAACTGCGTCAATAAGGGCACTGGGCGTCCGGTCGAACCCTTTTCCTTACCGCTGCGCCAGGCCGTACCGGCGATATCGAGATGCGCCCAAGTGTATTTCTTGGCGAAGCGCGACAGGAAACACGCCGCCGTGATCGAGCCGCCGGGGCGTCCGCCGATATTCGCCATATCGGCGAAATTGCTTTTGAGTTGCTCTTGATAATCGTCCCACAGCGGCAATTGCCAAGCGCGGTCATAGGCTTCCTGACCCGCTTCGAACAGTTCCGCCGTCAGTTCGTCGTCGTTGCCGAACAGCCCATGGACCACATGACCCAAGGCGATGACGCAGGCGCCGGTCAAGGTGGCGATGTCGATCACGCATTCCGGATCGAAGCGCTCGACATAGGTCAATGCGTCGCACAGGATCAGTCGGCCCTCGGCGTCGGTGTTGAGGATTTCTATCGTCTGGCCGGAGAGCGAAGCGATAATGTCGCCCGGTTTGGTTGCCGAACCTCCAGGCATATTTTCGGTCGCGGGGACGACGCCGATCAGGTTGAGCGGCAATTTGAGCAGGGCGGCGGCTTTAAGCGTGCCGAGCACGCTGCCTGCGCCCGACATGTCGTATTTCATTTCGTCCATATCCGCGCCGGGTTTGAGCGAAATCCCGCCGCTATCGAAGGTGACGCCCTTGCCGACCAGCACGATGGGTTTGGCGTCGCCGCCGCCCGTATGGTGCATGATAATGAACTTAGGCGCCTCGTGCGAGCCGCGCGCGACCGAGAGCAGGGTGTTCATGCCGAGCTTTTCCATATCGGCGCGGTCGAGTACTTCGACGCGCAATCCCTGCTCGGCGCCGAGGCGCTGCGCTTCGGCGGCGAGATAGCTCGGCGTGCAGATATTGCCCGGCAGATCGCCTAAATTGCGCGCCAAGTCCATGCCCTGGGCAATGGCGACGCCTTCGGCCAGAGCCGCTTCGGCGGCGGCGACTTCCTTGTTCTGCGCGACATGGCAAACGATATGGGTCAAGGGCGAAGCGCCGGTTTCTTTAGTCGATTTGAGTCGATCGCAGCGGTAGAGCGATTCGTGCGCAAGTAGGATGGTTTGACGGATTTTCCACGCGAGATCGCGTTTTTTGACATGGAGTTCGGTCAAATGCAACGTGGCGTCGTCGCAGCCCGATTCGTTGAGGCGCTTCAAGGCGGCGGACACGGCGCTACGGTATTCCTTGCTTTTGAATTCCTTCTCTTTGCCCAAGCCGACCAGCAGCACGCGCACGGCGTCGATGCCGGGAACCTTGTACAGCAGCAGGGTGGTTCCGGCTTTGCCTTGCATGTCGCCGTGCTCCAGCATCTCTTCGAGAAAACGATGCGCGGTCTTGCCGATGGCGTCTGCAGCGATGGCGAGTTTGCCGTCTTCGAACACGCCGACGACGAGACAGGCGCTACGCGCTTTTTCCAGGCTGCCACTTTTTATGCTAAATTCCAAAACGATCTCCTTAAAAAGGCGGGTAAGAAGGCGGGGGCATCGGGGTCGGGAGAATTATATGTCATGATCGCAAGCGGGCTTGCGTAGAGTCGACTCCCCGGCGGCTTGCGCTGCCGGCGCGATTATTCCCTAAATTTCCATCTTTATCAAAGCAGGCTCGGTTAATTCATGATTTTTCAGCGTGCGGCACTTAGGGAATTCAGTCATTCCGCCGCAGGGGTCTTTGTCGCCCTATTTGCGATTTTAATGACGACGCGCTTGGTGCGTCTCTTGGGGCAGGCGGCGGGCGGCGCGCTGCCGTCGGAGGCCGTAGTGGCCTTGCTGGGATTCAACGCCATCAGCTATCTGCCGATACTGCTGTCTTTGACCGTGTTCGTCGCAGTGTTGATGACGATGTCGCGTTGGTATCGCGATGCGGAAATGGTGATCTGGCTGAGCGCCGGCAAGCCTCTAAGCGCCTGGATCGCGCCGGTGCTGAAATTCGCGTTTCTGCCGGTGCTGGGGGTCGCCGCGTTGTCGTTGGTATTGGCGCCCTGGGCGATCAAGCAGAGCGAAACTTATCGGCAACGCATGGATCAGCGCGACGATATGGCGCGAGTTTCGCCGGGCACCTTCAACGAGTCGGCGGCGGCGGATCGGGTGTTTTTTGCCGAGAGCATCGTCGGCGACGAGGAGCGCGTGAAAAACGTGTTCGTCAGTTCGATGCAGCATGGGCGGCTCGGGGTGATGACGACGGCGCAAGGACATATCGAGACCATGACGAATGGCGATCGTTTTCTGGTGCTCGATCATGGGCGGCGCTACGAAGGCGTGGCCGGTACGCCCGAATATCGGATCATGGAATTCGATCGTTATGCCCTGCGTATCGAAACCCGCGAAGCGCGCGAGTTGGAGGATTCGCCGCGCGGCAAGACGCTGCGCGAGTTGATCGACGATCCCAAAGCGGCGCATCGGGCCGAGCTACTCTGGCGTATCGGTCTGCCGTTGTCGGCCTTGATTTTGGCCCTGCTGGCGATTCCCTTGTCGTTCGTCAATCCGCGCGCCGGTCGCGCCAACAATCTGGTTTTCGCCCTGTTGGCGTATATGGTCTACAGCAATTTATTAAGCATTAGCCAGGCTTGGGTGGCTCAGGGCAAGGTCGCGTTCGAGATCGGCGTCTGGGCGGTCCATGGTTTGATGGTATTGCTGCTGCTGCTGCTGTTCCATCGCCGCCAGTATGCGCTGGTCTGGGGGAGGCTGGGGTGGCGATAAAGACCTATGAGCGTCATTTGGCGCGCGCGATTCTGGCGTCCACGCTATTTGTGCTGGTTGCATTCATGATGCTTTTTGCGTTTTTCGATTTGATTCACGAGCTGGAAAGCCTGGGCAAGGGGGGGTATCGGATCCAGCATGCGCTGGTCTTTGTCAGCTTGACCTTGCCGGGACGTTTGTACGAGTTGTTTCCGATCGGCGTCTTGATCGGCGCCTTGTATGCGTTGACCCAACTGGCGCGACAGTCCGAAATCACCGTGCTGCGCGCGTCGGGGGTGTCGTCGCTGGATTTTTTACGCTCACTGGCCAAGATCGGTGTGGTATTCGTCGTGTTGACCTTGCTGATCGGCGAGTTTATTGCGCCGCCTGCCGAGCGTTTGGCGCAGCAGTTCAGGTTGCGGGCGATGGGCGCCTTGGTGGCGCAGGAATTTCGTTCGGGGCTTTGGGTGAGGGATGAACATTCCTTCGTCAATGTGCGTCAAGTGCGTCCGGATGCATCGCTCGAAGAGGTGCGTGTGTTCGAATTCGACGACGCCTATCGACTGGTTTCCATTAGTCATGCGCAACAGGCGCGTTATCTGGCGAGCGGAAGCTGGATATTGGATGGCGGCGTAGTGCGCACCGTGTTCGCCGCCGACGATACCGCCGGCGCGAACGGTTCCGCCGTGGCGCGGGTCGAGAATTTGCAGAGTATGCATTGGAAATCGGCGCTCAATCCCGATTTGCTGGCGGTGCTGATGGTGGCGCCGGAGCGCATGTCGCTGATGAATTTATATTCGTATATTCGGCATCTGAGCGAGAATCAACAGAAAACGGATCGCTACGTCATCGCGATGTGGAAGAAGCTGATTTACCCGCTGGCGGCGTGGGTGATGATGGCCCTGGCCTTACCGTTCGCTTATATGCAAGAAAGATTCGGCGCGGCGAGCGTGCGCATCTTTTCGGGCATCATGCTTGGGATTGGATTTCATATGCTTAACGGGTTATTCTCCAGTCTGGGCGCGATCAATAGCTGGACGCCGTTCGTTTCGGCGATGGCGCCGAGCGTGTTATTCCTAGGCGCGGCGGCGGCGATGCTGTGGTGGGTGGAGCGACGTTGAAAAGTCGGCGCCGGCGGGACGGATCGTTAAATTTTTGGTAGCGTCGTATCCCAGAAGTCGTATTCGAGATCGGGCAACAACAAGCACCTGCTTTATCAATTATTTACGTATCTTCCTGTTTAACGTCTAAGCGGTCGTTGCGGTCGCTGCGATCGGTTTTGGCTATCCGTCGCGCCAGCGCCGACTTTTCATAGGCATTGTCGATCCGGCGGCGCCTATAGGCGTGTCCAGCACCGAGCGCGACGGGCTGTCGAATTGCGGCGTTATACTGCGATAAAGGAGGCCGAACCATGGGCGCAACGATATTCGATGCATTCGATTACGCGATCAAGCTACGCAACGCCGGGATGACCGAGCAGCAGGCGGAGATTATCGCCAAGCAGACGGGAGATATCGTCCAGCTCGCCGTGGAAGCGGCCAAGATGCTCAAGCGCGATCTGAAGGAGATGGAAGCGTCGCTCAAGCGCGACATCAAGGAGCTTGAGCTTGCCACCCGGCGCGACCTGAAAGAAATCGAGCTATCGCTGATGCTGCAAATCGAGAAGTCCAAAAATTCAACCTTGCTATGGATGTTCGCCATGCTGACCGGCGTCGTCGGCGTCATGGCGAAGGGGTTTCACTGGTTTTAATCGCTCAACATACGGAATTTTTCGCTTATTCGTATTCGTTAATGCAAGCCATGAACGCCCCCGCCAAACCATCGCTAGACGGTATTACCCTGGAAACGATGTTGATTCGACTCGAAGCGCATTACGGCTGGGAAACGCTGGGCGCGACGATTCCGATCCGCTGTTTTACCCACGACCCGAGCATTAAATCCAGCCTGAAATTCCTCAGAAGAACGCCTTGGGCCAGGGCGAAAGTGGAGCAGTTGTATTTGGAGATGCTGCGGGGGTAGCGTGGTAGGTTGGGCTGACGAAGAAAGCCCAACGACGGCGATGACATTGGTAATGATATTTGAGAATTTTGCAGCGAAAATTTTTCAAATTAAAATAACTTATCATACGCCAAACGTTGGGCTTCCTTTGTCAGCCCAACCGACGCGAGCTGCCCTGCGCTCAGATCGGGGCTCGTCCAACAAACGGTTCAGATCGTGGCTCGCTTCACTCGCACGATCTAACCTTATTCGTTGGGCGGCTTGGACGACATAGCTATTGCCTTTGCATTGATAGGAGCTTAAGTATTGCTCCGGGCTTACCATAAGGCTTGAAGTCGCGGAGGATCAGGGTAGTACCCGGCCCGTAAACTCCATCCCAAACATAAGACCGGCTGCCATCTGCGCCAAGCTCTGGAGCCTTCATAAGTGCCAATTTCATGGTGTTGATGGCCTCAGTGCGGAAAGCATCGACATCGGGTACTTCGGCTGCAACTGCGCAACCTGTAGCTGTTCCCTTCGGGCCAGCCATTTCATCAAGAAAGAGAGCAAATGGCCCCGTTGTTAGCCCCCCGCCCCAAGCCTTTTGGCGTGTCTTCGCTCCCCCAGCCGTAGGTGTTTTGCTGTCGGATTGGAGTTGCATCCGCATTGCTGTTGCTTTAGCGGAAATGTCGTCGAACTTAGGCAGTTCAAGCGTACACATGACTTGAAATGCGTTAATGACTGACTGTGCTCGCTTAAGTGGCGGGCTGCTGTCTGATTCAGCATGGGCAGAGAGATATGCCGAGAAAACACAAGCCGTCAATAGATGGCCGAAGCGCATTAGTTCACCTCGATGCGTTGATGGAAGGATTGCCGCAATTTCGCGATGGAAACGCTCAACGGAAAGTAACCGTCAAAACGGCAAGTAAGCGAAATAGACGACAAAATTCTATCATGCTATAACCCTTGGATGCCACTACAAATACTATTTCCGGCGCTACAAAAATGTCGCCTATCCATATTCCGTCGATCGACCCGCCAAATCCTCTCGCTGGCTTGATTGCATACGCGAGCGTACAGCTCGAACGATACTGGTGATGACGTCTTCGAGTAGCGGCACGATGCGTTTGTGGCAGCGGATGGCCGTGGCGCTCTTGGTCACATTCCACGCAAGCGGGATGGCGAAGGGCCAGGCGGTCTGGCCTGTCGTCGGCACGGTCGGCGACGGTGTAGGGTTTTGGCATGGAATGTCTCCTTGCGGTGTGGGGCGCTTAACGCTTGCAAGCCGCAATCAGCTTGCGCAGCGCGTCGGCGATGTCTTGCGTTTTGTCGTTGTTCGACAACAGATCGAGCAAAAACACCATATGATTTATGATTGAGTCGTGATCGTTCGTTGTGCCGTAGCGACGCAGGATGTTGCGGTAGTCATCGGTGAGGGCAGCGAGACAGTCGGCGCTGACGGGACGGCTGGCTGCGTCTGGGGCGACGGTGCTCAGCAGGGCGTCAATCCGTTTCGCTTCGACAATGGCCAGGTCGTGGAAGAACTCGCGGTTGTCGGCGAAGCGGCGTCGGGCATTGGCGGCGCCGGCCATCAGTAAATCCGTCGGACTGAGCACGGGCGCGGCGCTGGCGTTGAACGGCGGCAGCTCATTGATAGATTGCTTTTCGCTGCGCGCGGCCAGCAGAAAGGTGGCGTCCAGAGCGTTGAATAGCGATTTATAGTCCCATTCGCCGCTATGCCGGTAGGCGTGCTCGGCGGCTTGCCAATACGCGGTGTACATTTCGCGCAGACGACTGTCGATCGTCTCGGTCTTGCCTTGCGCGAGTTCGATCTGGATCAGGCGTTTCCAATACGAGCCGACC
>DATETD010000102.1:0-5845 GCA_035283885.1 Rhodocyclaceae bacterium | reverse complement strand
CGGCAGCAGTGAAATGGTATGAGCTAGGCCGGGTGTCCCAAGGGCGAGGCGCCGAGATCGCCGGCTTGACGCGCGCCGGCTTTATCGATGCCCTGTCACGCTACAAGGTGAGCGTGTTTCAATACACCGCCGAGGAGTTGAAGGAAGAGCTACGGGATGTCGTGTGACTGCATCGTCATTGATTCGTCCGCTATTATTACGCTGTTTCGCAGTGGACAAGCGCAGCTATTGCCGCGATTATTCTCGCATATCGTTATCCCCGAAGCGGTCTGGCAGGAAGTTATCGGCGAGAAAGACGATGCCGCGGCCTATGGCGTCGTGCATGCGCCGTGGTTGAAACGGGAATCGGTTATTCCATCGCCAAGAATTCTGGCTTGGTGTCTCGGCAAGGGCGAAACAGCCGTGTTGAGCCGGGCATTGGAGGAACCCTCGCTGCGCGTGGTGATTGACGACCTAGATGCTCGCCGATGCGCCCAAGTTATGGCTATTCCAATGCTGGGTACCGGAGGCGTGTTGCTGCTGGCCAAACGGCGCGGCTTGATCCCGTCTGTCGGCGAAGCCCTGAACAAAATTCGTGCCGCCGGTCTCTGGTTGTCGGACGAGATCGTTGCCCTAATCCGGACGCAAGCCGGCGAGTGAGATGTTTTTAGAAACGTGCTTCGTGGTCGTCACCGATAACAAAGTGCGGATAAAGCGCGCGTAAGCTTTGTCTCGGCGATAATGCGCCATCGTCCCATCGGCGCCGACTTTTTCAAACCCCGACCCTACCTACCTACTAATTAACGCCCACTCTCTTTCGACGACTCTCTCACCGTGCCCACCTACCGTTACCAAGCCGCCCATGCCGATGGGCGCGAAGAAAAAGGCGTACTCGAAGCCGACTCGCCGCGCGGCGCGCGGGCGCTGTTGCGCGATCGCGGCTTGATCGCGCTCACCGTCGAAGCCACCGAGGACGCCGCCAATTCCTCACAAACCGCACGCCAAAAACTCGGCACAGGCGAGCTCGCGTTGCTGACGCGCCAATATTCCGCGTTGCTGGCGTCGGGGATGACCGCCGAACGCGCGCTCGATGCGCTGATCGCGCAGACCGATTCCGACCGGCTGCGCGAAATCCTCACCGGCGTGCGCGCCGAAGTGCGCGCCGGCCAAGCCTTGGCGCAAGCGATGTCGCGCTATCCGCGCGTGTTTCCCGATCTGTACCGCGCGCTGGTGCGCGGCGGCGAAGAGGCCGGCGCCTTGCCGCGCGTCATGAACGAACTCGCCGATTATCTCGAAGGGCGCGAAGAAATCCGCCAAAAGCTGACGCTGGCGATGCTCTACCCCGCCGTGGTCAGCGTGGTCGCGGCGCTGGTGATCGGCGGGTTGATGATTTATGTCGTGCCGCAGGTAGCGAACGTGTTCGCGCATTCGCGCCAAACCTTGCCCTTGCTGACGCGCGGTTTATTGGGCTTTTCGCATTTCCTGCGCGATGCTTGGCCGTGGTTGCTGCCGATCGGCGCGCTCGGCTTCTTCGGCGCCCGCTATTTCTATCGCCTACCGCAACCGCGTCGCATCGTGCAGCACTGGCTGCTTGCCTTGCCTACCGTCGGACGGCTGTTTCGCCTCGAAGCCGGCGCGCGTCTGGCGAGCACGCTATCGATCCTACTTTCGGGCGGCGTGCCGCTGCTTAAGGCGCTCGCCGCCACCGCCGACAGCGCCGCACTCGATATCTTTCGCGAAAATATTCGCCACGCCACGCAGCGCGTGCGCGAAGGCGCGCCCTTGGCGCGCGCGCTGGAGACCGAACGACTGTTTCCGCCGTTGCTGACCCATTTCATCGCCAGCGGCGAAACCGGCGGCGATCTGCCCGGACTGCTGCAACATGCGGCGCGCCAACTGCAAAACGAACTCGAAAACCGCTTGCGCTGGCTCGGCGGCCTGATCGAACCGGCGCTGATCGTCGCGATGGGCGCGATCGTGCTGACCATCGTGCTCGCGGTGCTGATGCCGATTATCGAAATGAATCAGTTGATGCATTGAGCGCCGCATCCGCCGCGCCAGCGCCTACCGTCCTACCAGCGCCGACTTTGGAGTCATCGCGATGAAATTTCTCGACGTCAAAACCGACTTCGCCTTCAAGAAAGTCTTCGGCAGCGAAGGCTCCAAGGATATTCTGTTGAGCTTTCTCAACGCGCTGATGCGCTTTCCCGACGGCAGCGTGATCGCCGATCTGATCGTGGTCGATCCGTATCAACTGCCGATGCTCAAGGGCATGAAGGACACCTACGTCGACGTCAAGGCCAAGCTCTCCAACGGCATGAGCGTGATTATCGAGATGCAAGTGCTCAACGTGCCGGGCTTCGAACAGCGCATCCTTTACAACGCCGCCAAGGCCTATTCGACCCAGTTGATGCGCGCCGAGCATTATCACGAACTCAATCCGGTAATCGCCTTGACCTTGACCGACTTCGTGATGTTCGACGACCTGCCCGACTGGAAAAGCACGTTTCGGCTGATCGAAAAACAACACTTGATCGAATACAAAGGCGATATCGAATTGGCGTTTATCGAACTGCCGAAATTCAACAAGACCGAGAGCGAACTCGTCGATATCACCGACAAATGGATCTACTTCATCAAACATGCGGGCAGCTTGGAATACATCCCGGACAGCCTCGCCTCGAGCGCCGAACTGCGCCATGCGTTCGAAGTGGCGAATGAAATCGGCCTGACGCCCGAAGAGCACGAAGCCCAATGGAAACGCCGCGATTTCATTATGTTGCAACGCGGTTCGATTGCATTGGCGGCGCAGCAGGGCGAGGAACGCGGCAAAGAGATAGGCCGAGAGGAAGGCCGCAAACAAGCCAGCCTCGCCATCGCCCGCCAACTGATCGGCCTGCTCGACGCCGCGACGATTGCGCAAAAGACCGGCCTATCGCTCGCGGAAATCCAAGCCATCGCGCTTGAGCGATAATGCGCCGTCCCGTCAGCGCCGACTTTCTCGCCTCAGCAAAAAATGATCGACCCCTTGCATAAAATTCGCGGCTTCACCCTGATCGAAATGATGGTGGTGGTAGTGATCGTCGGCATTCTCGCCAGCGCCACCCTGTCGCTGATCCACTTGGGCGAACAGCGCCTGAAGGAGCGCGAACTGCGCCAGGCCTTGCGCGATATCCGTAGCGCCTTGGACGATTACCGCCGCGCCGGCGAGCTCGGTCAAATCGAACGTAAAGTCGGCCAATCCGGCTACCCGCCGAATCTGCGCGTACTGGTCGAAGGCGTCACCGACGTGCGCTCGCCCGACAAACGCAAACTTTATTTTCTACGCCGCATCCCGCACGATCCATTCAACCTAGATAAAGTCGACGACAGTGCGGAAAACGGTTCGTGGGGCGTGCGCAGCTACGCCTCGCCGCCCGACGAACCCAAGCCCGGCGACGACGTCTACGACATTTTTTCTCTAAGCGAAGGCATAGGCTCCAATGGCATACCCTACCGACGCTGGTAAAACGCCCTCCGACCGTCCGCGTCGCCATCGCCGTTGCGGCTTTACGCTGATCGAATTGCTGGTGGTCATGGCCATCGTCGCCACTTTGATCTCCATCGTCGCGCCACGCTATTTCCGCGCCACCGACGACGCGCGCGAATCTGCGCTCAAAGCCAATCTGCAATCCTTGCGCGAGTCCATCGACCGCTTCCATGCCGATCGCGGTGTTTACCCGGACGCGCTCGCCGATCTGATCGAAAAGCACTACCTGCGCGCGATTCCCGCCGACCCGATGACCGGCAGCGCCACGACATGGCAAACCCTGCCCTACCCCGGCAGCGACAGCAGCGCGGTCTACGACGTGCGCAGCGGCTCGCAAGGAACCGCGCTCAACGGCGAACCCTATGCCAACTGGTAAGCCGCGCCACGCGGGTTTTACTTATGTGGGGCTACTGATCGTCGTCGTGCTGTTCGGCCTAGCCTCGGTCGGCGCCGCGCGCATCCTGGCGTCGAGCGAACGCGCGGAGCGCGAAAAGCAACTGCTGTTCGTCGGCCATCAATTCCGCCAGGCGATTCAATCGTATTACGGCGTCCAGCGTCGCTACCCCGAAAAGCTCGAAGACCTGCTCGCCGACCCACGCAGCCCGACGGTGATTCGCCATCTACGCCGCATCTACGACGACCCTATCGTCGGCAAAACCGAGTGGGGCGCGATCAAAGCGCCCGAAGGCGGCATCATGGGCGTGCATAGCCTCTCCGAGCGCGAACCGCTGAAGCGCGCCAATTTCGATCCCGAAGACATCGGCTTCGACGAACTGATCAAACGCAACGGCGCAGGCGGCGAAACCCCGCCCTACCGCTATCGCGACTGGGAATTCGTCTATCAACCCAACCGCGCCGCCGCGCAAACAGCGCCGGGAAACGCCGCCACACGAAAATAAGTCGCATCCTCCGACTCTCCCTCCTCAAGAAAAACGATCCCGCATGCAAACAGCCGTCAAAGACACACCTCAGTACGCCATCATTGCAGCCGTGCAATTGCCCAGCGTCGCCGATGCCGAATTCGCAGCATCCCTCGCCGAATTGCGCGACCTCGCCAAAACATTGGGATACAAGGTCCGCCACACCTTCACGCAAAAACGCAGCTCCTTCGACACCCTGGGCTATCTCGGCGTCGGCAAGCGCGAGGAGATACGCAGCTTCGTCGCCGACGGCGGCAGCGAAGCCATCGACATCGCCATCATCTTCGTCGACCACGAAATCTCGCCGTCGCAAGCGCGCAACCTCGAAAAAGAAACCGATTGCGAAGTGATGGACCGCACCATGGTCATTCTCGAAATCTTCCACCGCAACGCGCGCTCGCGCGCCGCGCGCGCCCAGGTCGAAATCGCGCGCCTCGGCTATATGGCGCCACGTCTGCGCGAGATGGCCAAGCTCGCCGGCCCGCAAGGGCGGCAGCGCAGCGGCACCGGCGGTCGCGGCGCCGGCGAATCGCATACCGAGATGGACCGGCGCAAGATCCGCGACCGCATCGCCGAACTGCAACAGGAAATCGACCAGATGGATGTCGAGCGTAAAACGCAACGCTCGCGACGGCAAGAACGCCAGGGGCAAGCCAACGTCGCGCTAGTCGGCTACACCAACGCCGGCAAATCCACCCTGATGCGCGCGCTCACCGACAGCGAAGTGCTGGTCGAAGACAAACTCTTCGCCACGCTAGACACCACCGTGCGCACGCTGCACCCCGTCAGCGTGCCGCGCGTGCTGGTCAGCGACACCGTCGGCTTCATCAAGAACCTGCCGCACGGCCTGGTCGCCTCGTTCAAATCGACGCTCGAAGAAGCGCTCGACGCCGCACTACTGCTGCATGTAATCGACGCCAGCGATCCGGGATACGAACGGCAACTCGAAGTCACCGACGCCGTGCTCGGCGAAATCGGCGCCGCCGCCGTGCCGCGCATCCGGGTGTTCAACAAAATCGACAAGATCGACCATAATGGCGACGCGGCGGCCCATGCCGAATGCGAAGCCGCGCTACGCGCCAAGCACCCCGACTGCATCGTCATCAGCGCGCGCCGCCACGACGATATCGTCCGACTGCATCGCGCCATCGTCGCCTTCTTCCAAAAAGATCTGGTCGAAGCCGAACTCTTTCTGCCGTGGTCGGCGCAAAAACTCCGCGGCGAAATCTTTGCGAACTGCGAAGTGCTGGAAGAACGCACCGACGAAGACGGCGCATTTTTGCGCGTGCGCGGCGAACGTGAAACGGTAGCAGGGCTGGGCTGGACGGTGGGTGGGACGGGCTGAGAGACGGGCTGAGAGACGAATCGGCCAATGGCTCGCGGACAGGCGATAATGGCCGACTATCGAACACTAGAG
>DATETD010000101.1:0-2809 GCA_035283885.1 Rhodocyclaceae bacterium | reverse complement strand
ACAAGGGTTTAGCGCGCTTTTTCGAGCGTAGCGAAACCAAAGGCATACAAGCGGCCCATGCGCCACGGATTACCCGGATTCTCGACCTACTGGATGCGGCAAGCGGCGTCCTCGATTTCCTTCCCCGCGTTTATGCCTTCGATGGTAGGCTAGGCGGATGACGAAGACGAGCGAATTTAGCCCCGACGGAATTGACGACCTGCGCGACAAGCTGCACGACGATGCGCCGCCGCCTGTGCGGCGACGCGCGCGCGGATGGCTACGCACGCCGTGGGTGGCCTTGGCGATCTCGCTGCTGCTGACGCTAGCCGCCGGTTATTATTCCTATCGGGACGTCGAGGACAGGGCGCGGGATCGCTTCGCGTTTCGCGTCGTGCAGGTGACGGACGCCGTCAACGCCCGGCTGCTCGCTTACGAACAGGTATTGCGCGGCGGCGTCGGCTTGTTCCGCGCATCGCCCTCGGTCAGCCGCCGCCAATGGCATGAGTATGTCGCCAACGCCGACATGGCAATCCATTACCCTGGAATTCAAAACATGGCGCTCAGCGTGCCGGTGCCGGCGGCGCAAAAGGAACGACATATCGCCGCAGTGCGCGCCGAAGGATTTCCGCATTACAGCATCCGCCCCGCAGCGCCGGAGCGTCCGCTGTATCACAGCCTGATCTATAACGAGCCGTTCGACGAGCGCAATCGACGCGCCTTCGGTTTCGATATGTATTCCAACCCGGTGCGTCGCGCCGCGATGGATCGCGCCATCGATTTCGGCTTGCCGACCGTGTCGGGCATGGTCAAACTGGCGCAGGAAACCAATCGGGATGTGCAGCATGGATTTATCTTCTGCCTGCCGGTCTATCGCAACGGTCTGGAATCGACCGATGCGATGCAGCGCAGAGCCGCGTTGCGCGCCTTGGTGTGCGGCGCTTTCCGCATCAACGACTTGATGCGCGGCATCTTCGGCTCCGCCGAGAGCGATCTGGAATTGGAGATTTTCGACGATGGCGTCATCCATCCGGACGCGCGCATGTACGCCAGCGCCGGGGTGCAGCAGCTGCCGCCGTCGCCGTTTTCGAGCACCGTTGCGATCGAAGTCGGCGGTCGCCAATGGGCTTTGCGTATTAGCGCCAACCGCAAATTTCTCGCATCGGTCGCATCGGCGCAAACCCCGATCGTCGCCTTCGCCGGCCTGTTGCTCAATCTCGCGCTGTTTGCCGCGCTGCATACGCTGTCGGGGCGCGAACGCCGGGCGCGCGCCTTGGCGGAAGAGATGACGCGAGATTTATTCGACAGCGAATCGAAATTCGCCGGCATCGTCGCCTCCGCGAGCGACGCCATCGTCAGCAAAACGATGGACGGCGGCGTCGTCAGTTGGAATCCGGCGGCGGAGCGCCTGTTCGGCTATACGGCGGACGAGGCCATCGACCAAACCGGATTGCCGGCGCCCCCCGACGACCGTATGCAGGAAGAAGCCGCGATCCTGCGACGCCTGGCGCGCGGCGAAGCTATCGAGCATATCGAAACGGTGCGCTTGCGCAAGGACGGCGTTCCGCTCGATGTGGCGATGACGTTTTCGCCGATGCGCGACAATACAGGAAGAATTTTCGGCATTTCCGAATTGATCGGCGACATCGGTCAACGCAAGCAGGTCGACCGCATGAAAAGCGAATTCGTCTCCACGGTCAGCCATGAACTGCGCACCCCATTGACATCGATTCGCGGCGCGCTCGGGCTGATCGTGGGCGGCGCCGTCGGCCCGCTGCCCGAGCCGGCGATGAAACTGTTGAGCATCGCGAACCACAACTGCGAACGTTTGGTGGCGCTGATCAACGATATCCTCGACATCGAACGGCTCGAAGCCGGTAAATACACTTTCGACATACAACGCCACGATCTGACGCAACTCGTCGCCCAAGCGCTGCAAAATGCGTCGAGCTATGCGCGGCAGTTCGATGTCGAATTCGAATCGCACGTCGGCGACGGCCCGATTTATGTGCAGGTCGACGCCGATCGCCTGCATCAAGTGCTCGGCAATCTCTTGTCGAACGCCGCCAAATTTTCGCCCGGCGGTCAACGCGTCGAAATC
The DNA here is from genome assembly GCA_035283885.1 of Rhodocyclaceae bacterium. Classification (GTDB taxonomy): domain Bacteria; phylum Pseudomonadota; class Gammaproteobacteria; order Burkholderiales; family Rhodocyclaceae; genus DATETD01. The sequence goes on along the minus strand of DATETD010000101.1, from coordinate 729 downwards.
TCCGTGGAGCGTCGGCCTGGGGTGGTGCGCGTTCTGGTGCGCGACCATGGCCCCGGCGTGCCCGCAGCCTTCAGCGCCAGGATCTTCCAGAAATTCGCCCAGGCGGACGCGACGGATGCGCGTCCGATCCAACGCTCGGGCACCGGACTGGGCCTCAGCATCGCCAAGGCGATTATCGAACAGCATGGCGGCGAAATCGGCTTCTCCAGCACCGAAGGCGAAGGCGCGTGTTTTTATTTCGAACTGGCGATCGCGCCGCCAAGCGGCGCGGATGCTTAAAAATAGCAGTGCGGAGACCAGCATGGACACACGCCTATTGCGTTACGAACGACTCGCCGACGAATTGACGCAGTTGATTGCCGAACGCATCTTGCGTCCCGGCGACCGGCTGCCGTCGGTGCGGCGGCTGGCGCATGAAAAGCGGCTGTCGATTTCGACGGTGATGCAGGCCTTACGCCAATTGGAAGATCGCGGCCAGATCGAAGCGCGCCCGCAATCGGGATTTTTCGTGCGCTCGCCGCTGTCGGGCCGCGCACCGCTGCCGCCGCAGGACGCGCGCGAGTCCTTACCCCAGCCGGTGGCGGTGGATATCAGCAGTCGCGTGATGCGCGTCCTGGCCTGCAATAATCGACCGGAATTGGCGCCGATGGGCGCGGCCTTGCCGGCTTCCGAACTGCTGCCGCTGGCGAATCTGCAACGGCTCTACAGCAGCGTGGGGCGCGAAGCCGG
>DATETD010000100.1:0-7271 GCA_035283885.1 Rhodocyclaceae bacterium | reverse complement strand
AAATGAGGATAGGCTTGGGGAAACGGGGCGCGATTGCGTAAGGTGGCGCTGAGGGCGAGTTGGGCTGCGCGATTGGGGTGGGGACGCAGATCCGAAGATTCGATATTGATCATGGCGATTTTTTGCGGCAAGCCGACTTCGCATCCCGTTATGCGGCATAGGGCTTGCAGGCTGGGGCGCATGGCCGGTTCGAGTGTGGCGAATTCCACGCGATACTGATGCAGAATTTGCAGGGCGAGAACGAGCAGCAGCACTAGGCTACCAACGAGCCAGGGCCAGTGGCGCGGCGGGCGGGCGGGCGGAAAGTTGTCGCTCCAAATCGGCGGCGTATCCAGCAAGGGTTCGCGCGGCGTCGGTTCGACGGATAAACTAGGTTCGATTTTGTCGCTGCCGCTAGGGTCGGCGACCGGCGGCGCGAATTCCTGTGGCGTCGCGAGAGGAGAAATGTCGGCAGCGGTTTCGGACAGATCGGGAGTCGGCAGACTTTGTTGCATCGTGCGCGAAGCGCCAGCCGTTTCTTCGATCAGCGTTTCCAGGGCGTTGAATATATGTTGGCATGAGCCGCAGCGCACGCGTCCGGTGCGCGCCTTGAGTTGTTCCGGGGTGACGCGAAAAATCGTGGCGCAGACCGGACAGCGCGTCAGCATGGGCCGCCTTCGAGCCTGACCCAGCCGTCGCGCGTCGCGGCGACATGGAGTCGGAGGTAGGGGGCGTAGGCGGCGATGACTTGCGGCGCTTGCTCTTCGAGCACGCCCGACAGCGCCAGCCGTCCATGCGGTGCGAGTTGGCTGGCGATAGCTGCGGCGAGGTCGCAGAGCGGCTGCGTCAGGATATTGGCGACGACGCGGTCGAAGTGCTTCGTGTGCGGCGGCAGGGCGTCGTGGAGTTCCAGGGCGACTTCGTTGTGCAAGGCGTTGTCTTGGGCGGCGCTCAAGGCGTTGGGGTCGATGTCGATGCCGATCGGCGTGCGTGCGCCGAGTTTGGCGGCGGCGATCGCCAGGATACCCGAGCCGCAGCCGTAATCGAGCAGGGTTTCGCCGCCATGGATCGTGTCCAACAACCATTCGAGGCACAGGAAGGTGGTGGGGTGCGAGCCGGTGCCGAAGGCGAGACCCGGATCGAGCTTGAGATGAATCGCGCTCGGATCGGGGCAGGTGTGCCAAGACGGCACGATCCACAGCCGATCGCCGACGCAGATCGGCGGAAATTCCGCTTGAGTCAGTCGCACCCAGTCTTGGTCGTCGAGCGTCGAAAACTGCGCCACCAGTGTGCCGAGACCGAGACCTTGCGTCGCTGCGTCGATGCGCGCACGCAGATCGTCCTGCGGAGTGTTGCCGGGTTCGAACAAGGCGATGACGCGGCTGATCTCCCACAGCGGTGCGGCAGGCGAGCCGGGTTCGCCGAATTGCGGCGTTTCTTGCGGCGTGCCGGCTTGCGCGTCTTCGATGCTCGCGGAGATGGCGCCGATCTCCATCAGCGCATCGGCGAGGCGCTCGGCATGCGCAGCGTCGGTGTGTAGGTTGACTTGGATCCACATACGAGCTTAGTCGCCGCTTACGGCGTGGCGGGCGGCGAGTTTTTCTTCGAGGTAATGAATGCTGGCCCCGCCTTGGATAAAGCGCTCGTCGTGCATCAACTCTTGATGCAGAGGGATATTGGTTTTGATGCCGTCCACCATGGTTTCCGATAGGGCGATGCGCATGCGGCGTATCGCTTGGTCGCGGGTGTCGCCGCAGGCGATGACTTTGCCGATCATCGAGTCGTAATGCGAGGGTACGGTGTAGCCGCTATAAACATGCGAATCGACGCGCACCCCTGGGCCGCCGGGCGGATGCCAATTGCTGATCTTGCCGGGGGAGGGGGTGAATTTAAACGGGTCTTCGGCGTTGATGCGGCATTCGATCGCGTGGCCGCGCATTTCGATATCTTTTTGCGTCAGCCAAAGTTTCTCGTTGGCGGCGACGCGAATTTGCGCTTGGACGATATCGATGCCGGTGACTTGTTCGGTGACGGGGTGTTCGACCTGGACGCGCGTGTTCATTTCGATAAAGTAGAACTCGCCGTGTTCGAAGAGAAATTCGAAGGTGCCTGCGCCACGGTAATTAATCCGACGGCAGGCTTCGACACAACGTTCGCCGACGCGAGCGATGTGCTTGCGGTCGATGCCGGGCGCGGGCGCTTCCTCGATGACTTTCTGGTGACGGCGTTGCATCGAGCAGTCGCGCTCGCCCAGGTAGATCGCGTCGCCATGGGCGTCGGCCATGACTTGGATTTCGATATGGCGCGGATTTTCGAGATATTTTTCGAGGTAGACCTGACCGTTGTTGAATGCGGCGGTGGCTTCGGCGCGCGTCATCGCTACCGAGTTGATCAGCGCCGCTTCGGTGTGCACCACGCGCATGCCGCGACCGCCGCCGCCGCCCGTGGCTTTGATAATTACCGGATAGCCGATGTCGCGCGCGATGCGCACGATTTCGGCGGGGTCGTCGGGCAGTACGCCGCCCGAGCCCGGAACGCAGGGGACGCCGGCTTCGATCATCGCGTTTTTGGCGCAGACTTTGTCCCCCATCAGGCGTATGGTTTCCGGACGCGGGCCGATAAACACAAAGCCGGATTTCTCGACGATTTCGGCGAAGTTGGCGTTTTCCGATAGAAAGCCATAGCCGGGGTGGATGGCTTCGGCGTCGGTGACTTCGGCGGCGGCGATGATCGAGGGGATATTGAGGTAGCTCTTTTGCGAAGGCGCGGGGCCGATGCACACCGATTCGTCGGCGAGCTTGACGTATTTGGCTTCGGTGTCGGCTTCGGAGTGGATTGCGACCGTGCGTATGCCCAGCTCGCGACAGGCGCGCAGGATGCGCAAGGCGATTTCGCCGCGGTTGGCGATGAGTACTTTCTCGAACATGGTCAGGCGATCACGAACAAAGGCTGGCCGTATTCGACCGCCTGGCCGTTTTCGACCAGAATAGCTTTGACCTTGCCGGCGACTTCGGCTTCGATCTCGTTCATCAGCTTCATCGCTTCGATGATGCACAGCGTTTCGCCGAGTTTGACTTCCTTGCCGATCTCGACGAAGGGCGCGGCGTCGGGACTGCTGGAGCGATAAAAGGTGCCGACCATCGGCGCTTTGAGCACCTGACCTTCGGGCAGCGTGTTGGCGGGGGGCGTGCTGGCTAAAGTCGGCGCTGGCGAGACGGCTGGCGGCGCCATGCCGGCGGCGGGTAGAGGAATATAGGTCGCGGCGGCGGCGGGCGGCAGATGTTTGGCGATACGAATTTTTTCTTCGCCTTCGCTGATTTCCAGTTCGGAAATTCCGGAGTTTTGTACGAGATCAATTAGAGTCTTGAGTTTTCTCAGGTCCATACGTGATTCCTCAAAGTGATGCGGCTAAACGGTTGAGCCAAGGGTTTAGCCAAATAAGCGCGCCAAGGCAGCTTGCAATGCCAGTTCGTAGCCTTGTGCGCCAAGGCCGGCGATAACGCCGACGGCGATATCCGAAAAATAAGAGTGACGCCGGAAAGCTTCCCGTGCGTGCACATTCGATAGATGCACCTCGATAAAAGGGATGGCGACGGCGGCTAGGGCATCGCGCAAGGCGACGCTGGTATGGGTAAAGCCGCCAGGGTTGATGATGATGAATTTTACCTCTTGCGCGCGGGCGGCGTGTATCCGATCGATCAATTCGCCTTCGTGGTTGCTTTGAAAGCTTTGCAAGGTTTGCCCGCGAGCCTGGGCCTGGTCGCTTAAAGTGGCGTGGATATCGGCGAGCGTAGTGCGGCCATAGATTTCGGGTTCGCGGCGACCGAGTAGATTGAGATTGGGGCCGTGTAGCACCAAGATGGCGAGTTTATCGGTGGTATTCATAGGCTTATCGTGTCAGTAAGTGTTGCAACCGGTTTTCCAGATCGGCGGCGGCGATGCGTCCCAATTTTACGGAATGTAGTTTGCCCCGACGGTCGACGATCACGGTGAAAGGCAGTCCCAGGCTGGGGTTGCCGAAACCGGCGCTGGTCTGCAAGGTCGCCATCGTCCCCAGCAGCAGCGGATAGGCAACCGGGGTGCGTGTCAGCAGTCGGCGCACATTTTCCGCTTCGTCGATGCTTAGGCCGACGAACTGCACGCCTTGCGCGGCGTATCGGCGTTGCAAGCTCGAAAAAGCGGGAAGTTCGTCGAGGCAAGGCGGACACCAGGTGGCCCAGTAATTGACGACCAAAATTTTGCCGCGCCAGTCGGCCAGCGCGTAAGTTTTGCCGTCGATTCCCGGCAGGCTGAGTTTCAGCAATTCCGTCGTTGCTTGTGCGGCGGTAGCGGGTAAGGCCGCTAGGACGGAGCGTGGGGTCGAGGGACGTTCGCGACTAATCAGATAACCGAAGCCTACCGCCGCAGCCGCCAGCACACCTAGCAGCGCCAGTTGACCGGGGCTTGGACGATTCATGCGGTCGGAGCAGGCGCGAGCATCGCGCGTAGGCTTGCGCTGTCGGCGCTGTGCTGATGGTGGATGGCGTGTCCCGAGCGGTTGGCTACATGGCGCGAGCGCGCCGAGGCGTAGATTTCAAGCTGAACGCTCTGACCTTGCCATTCCAGAGCCAGCCGAGTCTCGGGGCGCGACAGGTGTTTATGGTCGTCGTGACGCGAGGGCGCGAGATCTTCGACGCTGTAGTCGATATTGCGCGACAGCAACCAGATTTCGACATCTTTGCTGCTGTCGGCCACCAGTTGCAGTTTGATCGGGTCGTAACGCCCGGCGGTGCCGTCGAGCACCCCGCCGTGGAGATGCGGCTCGAACTCTGCGAGCAGTTGCATCACCTCAAGGGCGATGCGGCGCAGGTCTTCGAGGCGCTGGGCGTGATCCTTGTCTTGATACAGCGTCAGATAGGCGCGCAATTCGGCTTCGATCTCGGCGTTGCTCGGTAGCGCCGCGCCGTTTTCGCTATCGGCGCCGAGTTGGCGTGCGGCTTTGCGTTTGGCGAAGCCATAGTCGCTCAGGCCGCTTTCGGCCATGAGGCGCGCGGCGGCGCAGGCGATCGAGCGCCGTAGTTGACCGCCGTCTGCGGTTGCGGGTTTATGGCGTGGCATAGGTGGGAAGAGTTAGGCGATGGCTACGGTTAGAATGCAGCGCATTATTTCATGGAACGGCATCATGCATATTCATATCCTTGGTATTTGTGGCACATTTATGGGCGGCTTGGCTTTGCTGGCGCGGGCGGCGGGTCATCACGTCACGGGGTGCGACAGCAATGTCTATCCGCCGATGAGCACGCAGTTGGTGGAGCAGGGAATCGAGTTGGTGGAGGGGTATGGCGTGGCGCAGTTGGCGTTGAAGCCGGATCTGTATGTGATCGGGAATGCGATTTCGCGCGGCAATTCTTTGCTCGAAGCGATCCTCGACCGCAATCTGCCGTATGTTTCGGGGCCGCAATGGCTGGCCGAAAACCTGTTGCGCGGTCGCTGGGTGTTGGGCGTCGCCGGCACCCACGGCAAGACCACCACCACCTCCTTGCTCGCCTGGATCCTGCACGAGGCGGGGCTGGCGCCTTCGTTCCTGATCGGCGGCGTGGCGCAAGGTTTCGGCGTCTCGGCGCGCTTGACCGATTCGCCGTATTTCGTCATCGAAGCGGACGAGTACGATACGGCGTTTTGCGATAAGCGTTCTAAGTTCGTGCACTACCGTATGCGCACCGCCGTGTTGAACAATCTTGAGTTCGATCACGCCGATATTTTCAGCGATCTGGCGGCGATAGAAACGCAGTTCCATCATCTGGTGCGCACGATTCCGCAAAACGGTTTGATCGTGGCGAATGCGGGCGAGGCATCGCTCAAGCGCGTGATCGAGCGCGGCTGTTGGACGCCGCAGGAATGGTTCAATGGCGAAGACGCCTGGAGCGTCGGCGAGTCGGATGAGGACGGTAGCTTCACGGTGTTCAAGGCCGGTCAAGCGCAAGGGCAGGTCAAACATTTTGCTTTGGCGGGGGCGCACAACCGCGCCAATGCCTTGGCGGCCTTATTGGCAGCGCGCCATGCCGGTGTGTCTATCGACAAGGGTTTGCACGCCTTGGAGACCTTCAGCGGCGTCAAACGTCGCTTGGAGGTGCGCGGCGTGGTGCGCGGGGTGACGGTGATCGACGATTTCGCCCATCATCCGACGGCGATCCGCGTCACGCTGGCAGGCTTGCGGCAGAAAGTCGGCTCGGCCCGAATTTTTGCCGTGCTGGAGCCGCGCTCGAACACCATGAAGCTAGGCACGATGAAGGCGCAGTTGCCCGATAGCTTGGCCGAAGCCGATTTGGTGTTTTGCTACTCGCTGAATTTAGGCTGGGATGCGCATATTGCGTTGGAGCCGATGCGCGATAAGGCCAAGGTGTTTGACGATCTAGACGCCTTGGTGCGCGCCGTCGTCAAACTGACTAAACCCGGCGACAGGATATTGGTGATGAGCAATGGCGGTTTCGGTGGTGTTCATCAGAAATTGCTCGATGCTTTAGCGTAAGCGTGTTTCACGTGAAACATGCGGCGCTGTCGAGCCATTGTTTCACGTGAAACATCTGCAACAGCCGTAGAGTTTTAACGAGTGGAGGCGTATCATTGCGCCTCTTAATTTTTCGGGCGGTCGTTGTGCATTTTCCGCAATCGTTTGATGTGATCGTCGTTGGCGGCGGTCACGCCGGGACCGAAGCCGCGTTGGCGGCGGCGCGCAGTGGCGCGCAAACCTTGCTGCTAACTCACAATATCGAAACCCTGGGCGCAATGTCCTGCAACCCGTCGATCGGCGGTATCGGCAAGGGCCATCTAGTCAGAGAAGTCGACGCCTTGGGCGGTGCAATGGCCTGCGCGGCGGACGAGGCCGGGATTCAGTTCCGCACCTTGAACGCCTCCAAAGGCCCGGCGGTGCGCGCCACGCGGGCGCAAGCCGACCGTTTACTCTACAAGCGGGCGATACGCCAGCGGCTGGAGAACCAGGTTAATCTCACCTTGTTTCAGCAGGCGGCGGACGATTTGATCCTACAGGGCGACACGGTTGTTGGCGTCGTCACTCAATTGGGCATACGCTTTTGCGCGCAGGCGGTGGTATTGACGGCGGGTACCTTTCTCAATGGGCGCGTGCATGTCGGCTTGGAAAATTACCGTGCGGGTCGTTTTGGCGACCCGGCGTCCTTGAGCTTGGCCGAGCGACTCAAAGAAATGCAGTTGCCGGTCGGACGGCTCAAGACCGGCACGCCGCCGCGTCTGGATGCGCGCATGATCGATTTCGCGGTATTGCAGCGTCAGCCCCA
>DATETD010000099.1:0-3511 GCA_035283885.1 Rhodocyclaceae bacterium | reverse complement strand
GATCGAATCCTTGTTCATCTACTGCGCGCCGATCCATCTGCTGTCCCAGGACAACCAGTTGAACGCCAATTTCGGCGAACCCTTCCGCGTACCGATGCTGAAAATCCGCGATATCGACGACCGGCCCGTACCGGCGAATATCGCGATCGTGCGCGAACTGGCCTTGAAGCGCGTCGACGCGCGCCTGTTCGACGCCCCCGAGACGCTGGACTATCTGATCCGCTACAGCGGCGGCCATCCGCGCGACTTGCTGCGCCTGCTCAATAACGCCATCAATTTTGCCGAGCACGAGTGCATCGACCGCGCCGCCGCCGCCAAAGCCGTCAAGCAGGTCGCCAACGACTACCGGCGTCTGATCGGCAGCGAGGATTACAAACTGCTGGTCGGCATCGACCGTAACCCGCTACAGCCGGACGGCTTCACGAGCGAAAAGACCGCGCGCATGCTCTACGATCTGGTGCTGCTGGAATACAACGACTACTTCTGGAAAAGCCACCCGCTGATCGCAACGCTCGCAGGCTACCAGGCGGCGCAGTCCCTCGCCTGAGTCGCGCCGTGCACACCGCATCGGAACTCGCGCCGCCGCATGCCGATGCGCTGCGGCTGCTGCGCACGCTGCTGCAACGACTGAGCGGCTTTCGCGTCGTGCTGGCGCAGCATAACGACCCGAGCTACCGCGATAGGCTGATCGCCTCCCTAGCCGACGCCGCGCCCGGCAGCGAAACCGTGGATGCCAAACAGCTTGGCGATTTCGCCGCCTTCGAGCGCTGGATAGTCCAGCGCCCCGAAAGCCGCGCGCCGCTGCATCTGGTCAATCTCGAAAGCCTGAGCCAGGCCGCACGCGAAGAATTCTTTCGCGGCCTGAACTACCATCGCGAGCACCTGGCGCAAAAAGCGCGCCGGACGCTGGTGTTCTGGCTGACCGAATCCGGACTCAACGAACTCGCGCGCCAAGCGGCGGATTTCTGGGCCTGGCGCGAACAGGTGCTGGATTTCACTCTGCCGCTGGAGGCCGTAGAGCGGCGCGAGCGTTTTCTGCATGAAATTTACAATCGGGATTCGCCGCTCAAACGGCAACGCATCGCCGAAATCGAAGCCCATCTGGCGACGCGACCAGGCGAGCCGGACTTAGCCGACGTCGACATGCTTGCGGAATTGGGGCGGCTGTATCTGAGCATAGGCGACTACCCCGCCGCCCGCTCCAAACTTGAGGCATCGATCGCCGCCTACGCTACATTGGGCGAGGAAAAGGCTGGAGCAAACGCAACGGCGGACTTGGCGGAATTGCTACACCGCGTTGGCGACTCGGATCGGGCCTTGCGGCTCCTGAAAACCGAGGCGTTACCTGTGTTCGAGCGCTTGGGCGATATCGACGGTATCGCGCATTGCCTCTATTCCCGCGCGTCGATTCTCGTCCAGCGTTCGGGCTGGACGCCGGATACGGTCGCATCGATACGCGCCGATCTGGAGCGGGCGTTCGCCATCGTGCAAAAGCTGCAACGCGCGGACGGTATAGGCATTGTGGGTAGCCTGCTGGCCCAAGCGCTCGCCGCTGCCGGAGCGAATGCCGAGGCCTTGGCGGTGCTGGATCAGGTCGAGCAAGCATGGCGCAAGCTCGGCAACGAGCGCGGCTTGGCGCAGGCGGCGCAGTTGCGCCGCACGCTCGCGAGCTAACGAAGCGCATCCGGGCGGCGCAACGGCGCTGCATCTATCCGTCCCGCCAGCGCCGACTTTCAACTCGGCGTCGAATCGCACGCTCTTTCTCGTGCGAACGCCGTGCGGTTTGTGGCACAGTGTCGCCTTATCGCCCACACTGGGCCCGATCGACCGACGGAGACATATCATGCCGAATCCTGTAATGCATCAGATCAACGTAATGGGTTCCGCCCTCGCCTCGACGCTGGCCGGCTGGCGCGGCACTAGCGTGCTCCAGGCGGCGAAACAACCCGCCAAACCGCTGCGGCTTTACGATATGGAAGGCAGCCCGTATTGCCGCACGGTGCGCGAAGCCTTGACGGCGCTGGGGCTGGATGCGGAGATTTATCCGTGTCCTATCGGCGGACAGCGCTTCTTGCCGGATATCCAGCGCCTCGGCGGCAAACCGATGCAGCCGATGCTGATCGACTTCAATACCAACGCCTCGCTGGTCGATGCGCGCGATATCGTCGACTATCTGTTCCTCACCTACGCCAACCGCGCGGCGCCGAAATCGTTCCGCCCCAGCCTGCTCAAATCGACCTTGAGCGGCGGCGGCTCGGTACTGCGCGCGCTGCACGGCACGCGCTACCGCAAAGCCAAACCACCCGAGCAATTGCTCGAACTATGGAGCTTCGAATCCAGCCCGTATTCGCGCCTGGTGCGCGAACGCCTGACCGAACTCGAAATCCCCTATATTCTGCATAACGTGGGTAAGGAGCAGTTCGCCGATATGGGGCCGGCGGCGATGCGCGTCAAACCCGGCCCCTACCAGCCCAAACCCGGCGGCAAGCGCGAACGGGTATTGGCGCAACTCGGGCGCGTGCAAGTGCCGTATCTCGAAGACCCGAATACCGGCGTCAAAATGTTCGAATCTTCGGATATCATCGCGTATCTCGAAAAACAGTACGCACTATGACATTAACGTCGATAAGTCTCAATCGGAATTACTGGATATAGGGGGGCGCAATGCGTATTGGAGTATTGATCGACTCGGCCTGCGATTTACCGAAATCGTTTATCGACGAACACGGCATCGTTTTAATGCCGATTGCCGTGCGTATCGGCGACGATCTGATCGAAGATAAACGCGATCCGGTCGAGACCTTGAAGTTTTACCAAACGCGGCTCGATCGTAAATCGGATAATTTCGCCGAATCGATTCCGTATTCGGTGCAACAGATCGAAGAACTGTTTTTCAAGCGCCTGGTTTTCGATTTCGACTATGTGTATTGCTTGACCATCACAGCGCAACGCAGCCCGATTTTCGATCATATATCCAAAGCCTCGGTCGCCATTATTTCCGATGCGCCCTATGTCCGCCGCGACGCGGGTTTGCCCGAAGACTTCGGCTTGTCGATTATTTCGTCGCAAAACGTGTTCGCCGGCCAGGCGGTGCAGGCCGCCGAAGCGATGCGCTTGATCCACGATACGCGCAAGCACGCCGCGCCCAGCGAGATCGACTTTCGCCTGCGTATGATGGGCGGCGTCATCCATGCCTATTTGCTACCCGCCGATCTATTCCATATCTACCGCCGGGCGTCGAAACGCGGCGAAAAAAGCGTCGGCTGGGGATCGTATATGGTCGGCTCGATGCTCGACGTATTACCGATTCTGCATTGCCACGCCGATACCAGCGTCCCCGTAGCCAAAGTGCTGGGGTTCGAGTCCGGCGCCAAACGACTGTTTGCGCACACCATCGCCCAAATGCGTAAAGGATTGCGCACGCCGTATGTCTGCGTCAGTTACGGCGGCCCGCTCGGCAAATTGCGCGAAATGCCGGGCTTCGACGACCTGCGCCAGACCGCCGCCGAAT
>DATETD010000098.1:0-4830 GCA_035283885.1 Rhodocyclaceae bacterium | reverse complement strand
ACTCGTCGCGCCGATTCCCGGCGCCTGCCCGCATCTCCAGCCGGACAATCGCTGCGCCATCTACGCGCGGCGACCGCTGGTGTGCCGGATTTATCCCGCCGAAATCAATCCGTTTCTCGAATTGCAGCCCGAGCACAAAGCCTGTCCCAGCGACGCCTGGACGCCGGGACGTCCGGCCTTGCAACGTCGCTGCGTATTGGTCGATGCGCATTTGCAAACGCTGATCGAAAGTGCGCGCGCCAGCGCCGTCGCCGATGTACCCGTCAAGGCCGCGGTGTGCGCCGCCTTGGGCCTCACGACGGCGTCCTTGGCGAACGAAGGCTATGTCGTTTATACGCCCGAGCGTGCGGCGTTGCTGGCCGCGTTGTTGGCGGGGGGGGCGCAGGCCGAGAATGGCGCCGCGCCGCCGCCGACCTACTGGCGCTTCGTGTCGAATCGCCGCGCGACCGTGGATGCATTGGCGGCGATCGGCGCGACTAGCGCCTTGGTCGATGCGCAACCGGCGGCGTTGGAGTTCGAATATTTGGGGTTTTATCCGGCGGCGTAAGCCGCGAAAAGTCGGCGCTGGCGAGACGGATCGGGGCGGGCGGCGACCCTAGCCGCCGCTAGTTGTCGATTCGGCCCGCGCCGTCGATTTATTCGCACGCTCTACGCCATCATCCCCGGCGTGCGATGCGGCGCGATGACCTGGAGTAGTTGCGCAAAGATTTTCGGATTGCCGCCGACGATGTTGCCGGTTTTGAGGTAATCGGCTTCGCCCGAAAAGTCGCCGATCAGGCCGCCGGCTTCGCTGATGAGTAGGCTGCCTGCGGCCATGTCCCAAGGCGCCAAGCCGAGTTCCCAGAAGCCGTCGAAGCGACCGCAGGCGACCCAGGCTAGGTCGAGCGAGGCGGCGCCGGGGCGGCGCATGCCGGCGGTTTTTTGCGCCAATTCGCGGAAGATCGCCAGATAGGCGTCGATATGCTCGAACATGCGATACGGGAAACCGGTGCCGATCAAGGCTTCGTCGAGTCGGCTGCGTTTGGTGACGCGAATGCGCTTGTCGTTGAGGTAGGCGCCCTCGCCCTTGCTCGCGCTAAAAATCTCGTTGCGGTTGGTGTCGTAGATTACGGCGCCGACGATGGCGTTTTTATGCTTCAAGGCGATCGATATCGCATATTGCGGCAGACCGTGAATGAAATTGGTGGTGCCGTCGAGCGGGTCGATAATCCATTGGTATTCTGCGTTCTCCGCCGTGCCGGCGAGGCCCGATTCTTCGGCGAGGATGCCGTAATCGGGATAGGCTTCGCGCAACACTTCGATGATCGCGGTTTCGGCGGCGCGATCCACTTCGGTGACATAGTCGCTTTGTTGTTTGAGATCGACTTTGATTTTGTCGATGTCGAGGCTGGCGCGGTTGATGATTTGACCGGCGCGACGAGCGGCCTTGACGGCGATGTTGATGGATGGATGCATGGGAGCGTTTCAGTCGAAAAGCGCAAGCTGCGCTGGAGGGGCGATTTTAATATGAACTCGACGAGGGCTTAGGCTAAAAATCCGGCGGTTGCGCGAGCGATGTTTTCGGAAATTTTCGTGTAAATACCCTCGGGTACGCCATGCTACAATCGCCGCCCTCGTAATCCGGGTTCATTGGCGGGCATGGCGCATCGGGCTTTAAGTCGATTTTTGCTGACGATATGGACGGTCGTGTCGCTGCTGCTGACGCAGCAGTTGGCGTTGGCGCATGGCGTCGGCCATCTCGGCACGTTCGGCGCAGCGAATCGTGCGGCGCTGCCGGAGGCGCTCGCCACGGTAACGACGGGCGAGCAGGGCGATCCCGCCGATGCGGCGATGCAGCTATGCACGCTCTGTCTGGCCTTGGTCGGCGTCGATGCTGCGCCGCCGTCGCTGGCGTTGCCTTGGTCGCCGCCGCTCGCCGCGCAAGGCGTGCTAGCCACATCCGTCCCGCCGGCGCCGACTTTTCGCGCGCTGGTTTATTTTCGCAGTCGCGCCCCGCCTTTACTCCCGACGAGCTGATTCGACCTTATGCGTGCATCGGCATCGAGCCGACGCGCGCGTCGTTATTATTCGTTTGGAGTCATCATGAAACACGTATCGATTATCGTGCTGGCCGCCTATGGCGCGCTGGCGAGTTTTCCCATGACCGCTGCTGCCGAGGCGGCGGCCGACGTATCGGCCTTGCGCGCCGAAATCGCGCAGCTTAAAGCGGCCTACGAAGAGCGCATTCAAGCGCTGGAGCGTCGCTTAAACCAGGTTCAGGCGCAATCTGCGACCACGGTTGCGCCGGCGGCTCGACCGGTCGCCGCGGCGGCCAATGCATTCAATCCCGCCATCTCCTTGATCCTGTCGGGCATGACGACATCGACCAAGCTCGATCCGCGCCAGGATACGAGCGGTGCGGCAGGGCGCGAGCGGCGTATCCAGGGCTTGATGCCGTCGGGCGGCGAATTCAATCCCGAGGCGCGCTCGTGGAATCTCGGCGAATCCGAACTCGCCATTAGCGCGAATATCGATCCGCATTTTCGCGGGACACTGCTCGCGGCCTTGAGTCCGGCCAACGAAGTGAGCGTCGAAGAAGCGAATATCCAGACGCTGGGTTTAGGCGCCGGGTTGAACATCAAAGCCGGACGTTTCCTGTCCGGCATCGGTTACGCCAACGAGCAGCATCCGCACGCTTGGGATTTTTCGAACGCCTCCTTGCCGCACCAAGCCTTTTTCGGCGCGCAGCTCGGCTACGATGGAATGCAAATCAAATGGCTCGCGCCGACCGATATGTTTCTCGAATTCGGCCTCGAAACCGGGCGCGCACGCGGTTTTCCGAGCAGCGACGCGGCGCGCAACAAAAACGGGCTGATGTCGGGCAGCGCCTTTGCGCGGCTTGGCGACGATGTCGGTCGGGAACATAGCTGGCGCCTCGGTGCGTCGTATTTCGCCACCCAACCCGGCGATCGCGCTTACGAGGATATCGACAGCAGCGGAACCCGAGTGACGAATCGTTTTTCGGGCACGAGCCGCACCGTGGGCTTAGATGTCGTCTGGAAATGGAAACCGCACTACGGTGCGCAAAGCTTCAAATTTCAGTCCGAATGGTTCCGGCGTAAGGAGTCCGGTCAGTTGACCTATAACGGCGACAATGCCGTTGGCGCATTCGCCGCCGCCGCGACCGGCGATTTGAGCAGCACGCAAAGCGGTTTGTATGCGCAAGGCGTATGGGGATTTGCGCCCGCATGGCGTGTCGGCTATCGCTACGACCAACTCGGCCGCCGTGCGACCCGCATCGGTCTAATCGATCAAGGCGTGCTTGCCGCCAACGATTTGCCACTACTGGAAGCCTTCGAACCGAAACGCCAAACGCTGATGCTGGACTGGTCGCGCTCGGAGTTTTCGCGCATCCGACTGCAATTCGCGCACGACCGAACTCGCCCCGGCGCTGCCGACCGGCAAATCTGGTTGCATTACATCATGAGCCTCGGCGCACATGGCGCGCATAAATTCTAGGAGATCGCCATGAAATTATCTATGCTGAAATATTGTTTGGCGCTGCTGGCGGCGAGTCTGTGGGCGGCGAGCGCGCTGGCCTTGAATGTGTTCGCCACCGTGCCGGAATGGGCGGCCTTGGCGCAGGAGATCGGCGGCGATCGCTTGAAAATCGTCACGGCGACGGGCGCTTTGCAAGACCCACATCGCATCGAGGCCAAGCCTTCGCTGATCGCCCGGGCGCGCAATGCCGATCTGCTGCTGGCGACCGGCGCGGAGCTTGAGGTCGGCTGGCTGCCGGTGATCCTGCGCGAATCCGGCAATGCGCGCATCCAACCTAGCGCGCTGGGCTATTTCGAGGCGGTGGCCTATGTCAAGATGCTCGACGTTCCCGGCCGACTGGATCGCGCCGACGGCGATGTGCATGCCAGCGGCAATCCGCATATCCATACCGATCCGCGCAACTATCCGAAAATCGCCGCAGCGTTGGCGACGCGGCTGGCGCAACTCGATGCCGCAAATGCCGCACAGTACCGGATGGCGTATGCCAAATTCGTCGAACGTTGGCAGGCGAACCTAGCGCGCTGGGAAAAACAGGCCGCGCCGCTACGCGGGCAGCCGGTGGTGGTGCAGCATAAATCCTTCAGCTATCTGATCGATTGGCTCGGCCTGAAGGAAATCGCTGTCTTGGAGCCTAAGCCCGGCGTCGAAGCCTCGGCGGCGCATCTGGCGCGCGTGCTCGAACAGACGCGCGCGCAAAAACCGCGCTGGGTTATCCGTGCTGCATGGGAAAACAACCGCGCCGCCGACGGGTTCGCCGCGCAAAGCGGTGCGCCGGTGGCGGTGCTGCCGTTTACCGTCGGCGCCGACGACCAGGTCAAGGATTTGACGGCCTTGTTCGACGAGACTGTGGCGCGGCTGTCGGCGGCGCATTGACCTGGAAAAACCCTTGTCCACGAAAATCACGAAAAGCACGAAAAACTCGAAGATATTTTTGGTCTTTGTTCGTGTCTTTCGTGATTTTCGTGGACAAGCGAAGTTTTTGGATTAGGAGAGCGGTATGGAATTGGATTGGACCTTATTGCTGGCGCCGTTCGTCGCCGGCTTATTGGTGCTGGCGACGCATGTCTTGCTCGGCATCGAAGTCTTGCGGCGCGGCATTATCTTTATCGACTTGGCGATCGCCCAAGTCGCCGCGCTCGGCGCGATGACGGCGAGCTTGTTCGAGCTGGAGACCCTAATCCCGCTGCATGGCTACGCGACCCAAGTCGCCGCCGGCGTTGCGGCGGGTTTGGGCGCGTTGTTGATGAACGCCTGCGAACGCCGTTGGCCGGAAATTCAGGAAGCCTTGAT
>DATETD010000097.1:0-4258 GCA_035283885.1 Rhodocyclaceae bacterium | reverse complement strand
CCGCCGCCGCAGGGCCTGCCAAACGCCAGGCGGCGAAGGCGGTGATCAATACGCCCAAGAAGCCGGTCAGCGCCGACCACAGCCGCGCCGTCCAATGATGCTCGCCAAAGACGCTAAACGCCGCCGCAGTCGCCCAGTAATGCAACGCGGGTTTTTCGAAATATTTGAAGCCATTGAGACGCGGCGTCAGCCAGTCGCCCGTCGCCACCATCTCGCGCGGAATCTCGGCGTAGCGGCCCTCGTCGGGATTGATCAAGCGGCGCTGCTCCAATGTCCCAAACCACAGCACAGCGAACGCCAACAGCACGCCGACCATCGCGCGCCACGAAAGATTCCTCATGTATTCAATCCCCTACGATCAAGGCCGCCGCCACTTGCCGACCTTCGGCCATCAGAATGGTATAGGTGCGGCACGCCGCGAAACTATCCATGACTTCCACGCCGACGCCACGCTGCCATAGCGGGCGCAACACCGCCGCCGACGGAAAACGCTGGCGCGATCCCGTACCCAGCAGTACGACAGGGCAATCGAGCGCCGCCACTGTTTCTATCGCCGCCTCGTCCAAGGCCGCAAACGACTGCGGCGACCAGTGCTCGATCAAACGCTGCGGTGTGACGATCAGACTCTGCGTCAGACGCCGTCCATCGATCTCGATCCAGCTTGCGTCATACGCCGTAATCGACAAGGCATTCGGAGCGACGGCGGGAATGTGCAGTTTCATCGAACAGGGGGGGGGAAATGGATCAGAGGAAGCCTTCGCTACGGAAATAAAACGCCGAAAATCCATCTGGCAATCCGTCTGCATTGCGGCAAAGCAAACGCTTCGGTAACATTATACCTTTTACCGCCAACGGCCCAAGATTGGGCCGCAGGTCTTGCCGAAAGGACGCCGTTCCATGCCGCCGATCACCAAATCCGCAAAACTCAACAACGTCTGCTACGACATCCGCGGCCCCGTGCTGGAGCAAGCCAAACAGATGGAAGAGGAAGGCCATCATATCATCAAGCTGAACATCGGCAATCTCGCGCCGTTCGGCTTCGATTCGCCCGAAGAAATTCAGCAGGACATGATACGCAACCTGCCGAACGCCTCGGGCTACTCCGACTCGAAAGGCATTTTCTCGGCGCGCAAAGCGGTGATGCACTACAGCCAGGAAAAGCGCATCAAAGGCGTCGGCATCGAGGACATCTATCTCGGCAACGGTGTCTCGGAATTGATCGTCATGGCGATGAACGCACTGCTGAACACCGGCGACGAAGTGCTGGTGCCCGCGCCCGACTATCCGCTCTGGACGGCGGCGGTCAGCCTGTCGAGCGGCACACCGCGCCATTACCTGTGCGACGAGGGCGCGGGCTGGCTGCCCGATCTCGACGACATCCGCGCCAAGATCACGCCCAATACCCGTGCGATCGTCGTCATCAATCCGAATAACCCGACCGGCGCGCTCTATCCCAACGAGCTGTTGCAGGAGATTATCGAAATCGCGCGCCGCCATCACCTCATCATCTACGCCGACGAGGTGTACGACAAAGTGCTCTACGACGGCGTGCGCCACACCTCGATCGCCTCGATGAGCGAGGACGTGTTGACGATCACGTTCAACGGCCTATCGAAAAACTATCGCTCTTGCGGCTACCGCGCCGGCTGGATGATCGTTTCGGGCAACAAGCGCCGCGCGAAAGACTATATCGAGGGCCTGGACATGCTCGCCTCGATGCGGCTGTGTTCGAACGTACCGGGCCAATTTGCGATACAAACCGCGCTCGGCGGCTACCAAAGCATCAACGATCTGGTCGCACCCACCGGACGCATGACGCGCCAACGCGATCTGGCTTACGACCTCGTCACCGCCATCCCCGGCGTCAGTTGCGTCAAACCCAAGGCTGCGCTGTATATGTTCCCGCGCCTCGACCCGCAGATGTACCCGATCGAAGACGATCAACAGTTCATCGCCGAACTGCTGCAAAGCGAAAAAGTGCTGCTGGTGCAAGGCTCGGGCTTCAACTGGCCCCATCCCGACCATTTCCGCCTGGTATTCCTGCCGCACGAAGACGACTTGCGCGAAGCGGTTTCGCGCATTGCGCGCTTTCTTGCGGGGTATCGCAAACGGAATGGAAGCTAATCGACAAACACCCTCCCATCGCACAGCACCGGTTTTTGCTATAGTCGCCCCCCTTAATCCAGTTTATTACAAGAGACTAAATGAAACCCATCAACGTAGGACTTTTAGGCATCGGCACCGTCGGTGGCGGAACATTCACCGTACTTGCCCGCAACGAAGCGGAAATCACCCGGCGCGCCGGTCGCCCGATACGCATCACGCGCGTCGCCGATAAAAACGTCGAACTCGCGCGTCAAGTCGTCGCCGGTCGCGCCCAAGTCACCGACGACGCGTTCGCGGTCGTCGCCGATCCCGAAATCGATATCGTCGTCGAACTGATCGGCGGCTATGGCGTCGCCAAAGAACTGGTGATGCGCGCCATCGCCAACGGCAAGCATGTGGTCACCGCGAATAAGGCGCTCTTGGCGGTGCATGGCAACGAAATCTTCGCGGCGGCGCGCGAAAACCAAGTGATTGTCGCGTTCGAAGCCGCGGTTGCCGGCGGCATTCCCATCATCAAGGCGGTGCGCGAAGGGCTGACGGCCAACCATATTCAATGGATCGCCGGCATCATCAACGGCACCACCAACTTCATCCTCTCGGAAATGCGCGATAAAGGCTTGAGCTTCGATACGGTGCTCAAAGAAGCGCAACGCCTGGGTTACGCCGAAGCCGATCCGACCTTCGATATCGAGGGCATCGACGCCGCGCATAAGATCACGATCCTGTCGGCGCTGGCGTTCGGCATTCCGATGCAGTTCGACAAGGCGCATATCGAAGGCATCAGCACGCTCGACGCCGAAGACATCAAATACGCCGAACAGCTCGGCTACCGCATCAAGCTGCTCGGCATCACGCGCCGCCGCGAAAAGGATGGGAATGCAGGCGTGGAGCTGCGCGTGCATCCGACGCTGATCCCGGCCAAACGCTTGATCGCCAATGTCGAAGGCGCGATGAACGCCGTGATGGTGCAAGGCGACGCGGTCGGCGCCACCTTGTATTACGGCAAAGGCGCGGGCGCGGAGCCTACGGCTTCCGCCGTGATCGCCGACTTGGTGGATGTCACTCGGCTGCATAGCGCCGACGCCGCGCATCGCGTGCCGCATCTCGCGTTCCAGCCCGATGCGGTGCAAAACACGCCCGTGCTGCCGATCGGCGAAATCGAAAGCGGTTATTACCTGCGCCTGCGCGTCGAAGACCGTCGCGGCGTGCTCGCCGATATCACACGGATTCTTGCCGACCAGCAAATTTCGATCGACGCAATGATACAGCGCGAGCCCGACGCCGGCGAATCGCAAACCGATATCATCATATTGACCCATGTCACCTGCGAAAAGAATGTCGATGCGGCGATCGCCAAGATCCAGGCGCTGCCCGCCGTGAAGAAGAAAATCATTCGTCTGCGTATGGAATCGTTGGGCTAATCCATCCCCCCAGGAGAAACACATGGCGCAAACCAAGCCATTATCCGTACTCGACATGGCGTTTTTCCTGCTGGAATCCGCCGAGCGCATGGCCAATATCGGCCCGATCGCCATCCTCAAACCACCGCAGGATGGCCGCTCCGCCGGCGAATTCGCCGACTGGCTGATGGCGCAGATGCGCCTGCAGCCCGTCGGCTATCCGTTCGACTACACCTATGCCCCGCTGAGCCTGCGCGGACTGCCGCGCCTCGAAAAAACCGACGACATCGACCTCGATAACCATTGTTTTCGCATGACGCTGCCCGCGCCGGGCACGCAGCGCCAGTTATTCGACCTAGTCTGCGATATGCATGTGCAGCGCCTGGATCGCTCGCTGCCGCTGTGGGAGTTCTACGTCATCGACGGACTGGAGCATGGACGCATCGCCCTCTACGCCAAAGTCCATCATGGACTGATAGACGGCATCGGCTTTATCGACGTATGCACGCGCTGGTTCGACATCGACCCGAAGTCGACCGAAATTCATGCAATGTGGCAAGGCTTGCCCGCCCCGACGCACTCCGACTCGGATCCCTCCTTCGTCGAAAATATCAAGCATATCGCCCGCCGCGCCCTAGGAACCGGCCTAACGCTCGGCTCATTCACCCGTCTGCTGGCGCACCAAGCGCAAAAAAGCTTCGGTCGCGGCAAGGGAACGCCCTTGCCCTTCACTCACACCAGCGAAGCCTTTA
>DATETD010000096.1:0-2989 GCA_035283885.1 Rhodocyclaceae bacterium | reverse complement strand
TGACCAATCTGGTCGGCAATGCGATCAAATTCACCCAGCAAGGCGAAGTCGTCGTCGAGATACGACTGCTGCAAGAAAGCGACGCCGTCGCCGAGTTGCGCTTCGAAGTGCGCGACACCGGCATCGGCATCGCCCCCGCGGCGCAACGACGCATCTTCGAGGCCTTCGCCCAAGCGGACAATTCGACCACGCGACGCTTCGGCGGCACCGGGCTGGGACTGACGATCGCCAGAAAACTGGTCGAGGCGATGCATGGCCAGCTGCATGTCGACAGCCATCTCGGGCAAGGAACGAGCTTCCGCTTCGACATCGCGCTCGACAAACAACACGCCGATGCACGCATCGTCGAGCGCAGCCGCCGCCCAAGCGGATTGACCGTATCGGCGGTCGACGACAACGCCGCCGATCGCCGAATCCATAAGCCGCCCGATTTGCAAGGGCGGGTGCTCTTGGTCGAAGACCATCCCGTCAACCGGCAACTCGCTTGCGCCATGCTCGAAGAGATGGGGCTGACCGTCGCCGTCGCCAACGATGGCCGCGAAGCCTTGCGCGCCCTGGAGCACGCCACTTTCGACAGCGTGCTGATGGATTGTCAAATGCCCGAAATGGACGGCTTCGCCGCCACGGCGGCAATCCGCGACGCCGAACGACGCCAAAACGCGCCACGCCTACCGATTATCGCGCTCACCGCCAACGCCATCCAGGACGACCGCAACCGCTGCCTCGCCGCCGGCATGGACGACTACCTGAGTAAGCCGTTTACCCAAGCGCAACTGCGCACAACGCTGGCGCGCTGGCTACCGGTCGCCGCGCCGCAAACGACGCCCCCGCCCGAAACCGCGCCCGAAGCCAACCTCATTGCAGACGAAGCGCTGAATCCTGCGGCGCTCGCGGCCATCCGC
The DNA here is from genome assembly GCA_035283885.1 of Rhodocyclaceae bacterium. GTDB lineage: Bacteria > Pseudomonadota > Gammaproteobacteria > Burkholderiales > Rhodocyclaceae > DATETD01. The sequence goes on along the minus strand of DATETD010000096.1, from coordinate 2,087 downwards.
CGACTCGACCCAAACGGCAAAAAAGGACTCGTCGCCAAAGTGATACGCAGCTACCTCGACGATGCGCCGCCGCGCCTAGCAAGCATGCACGCCGCCTTGCGCGACCATGACGCCAAAACCCTGCGCAAAGCCACCCACGCGATGAAATCCGCCAGCGCCAATCTCGGCGCGGATCGACTGGCGGCCCAACTCAAGGAACTCGAAACCCTGGCGCGAGGCGAAATGACGACAAGCGAATACGACGCAGCGACGGCTGCGGTTTCCGCCACGATCAACGAATATAGCCGTATTGCCGCCGCCTTGCGGCAACTGGACGAACTAGCGGAGTAATCCGCGCCCCACGAAAGGAAGCCTCCATGAGCCACGCCAAATCCCGCGAAGTGGTACTCGCGATCGAAACCACCGCCGAAGTGCTCGCCAAACTCGACGAATTGCGCCGCCGCTGGATGCAAGACGCACATTCGCTGCCCAAGGGACTATCGTGTTCGGCATCCAAGGAAGGACAATTCGTCATCACCGCCGCCGAATCCGCCTTCGTCACCGTGCCGGGTGCCTGCGTGATTGCGGGCATCGGCGCGATTCGCTTGCTGGGCGAGGGGCCGATGTTCGAAGAAGGCGCCGGCTCGAAAACCTTGGTGCTGCGCCACACCGACGCCGGCTGGAAATTCTCGGTCAAATTCGTTCCGCCTATCGTGCGCGAACGGAATATGCGATGAACTTTTATCGCCGCATCCGTCGCGCCAGCGCCGACTTTTACCTCTGCTATCGCCAAACCATGACAAACAAACACCCTATCGCCCGCATCGACCACACTAACGACCCGGCGGGCGGATTCGGCTCGCTACGCGCCTCGTTCCAGGCGTTTCGACGCCAAGGCATTCCGTTGAAACTGGTCGAATCCTTCGCCAAAACCAATAAGCCCGGACAGTTCGACTGCCCCGGCTGCGCCTTTCCCGATAAGGGCGATGCGTTGATCGACAGCTGCGAACAGGGGCAAAAAGCCATCGCCTGGGAAATGACGCCGCAATTAGCCGATACGGAATTCTTCGCCGCCCATCCCGTGAGCGAACTGCGCGATTGGAGCGACTTCGCCCTGGAAAACCAGGGCCGTCTGGCGACGCCGCTACTCTATGATCGCGCCACCGACCGCTATCGACCGATCGCCTGGGAGCAGGCCTTCGGCTTGATCGGCGCGACATTGCAAGCCATCGCCCCGGAACGTGCGGCCTTCTATGCCTCCGGACGCAGCAGCAACGAAGCGGCATTCCTCTGGCAACTCGCGGCGCGCGCCTACGGCTCGGCCAATCTGCCGGATTCCGCCAACCTGTGTCACGAACCTTCGGGCTTTGCGATGAAGGAATCGATCGGCGTCGGCAAAGGCACCGCGACGCTCGACGATTTCGAAACAGCCGAATTGATCATGACGATCGGCCAGAATCCGGCCAGCAACCACCCGCGCTCGACGCCGCCGCGCGTCGCGGCGCCACGGTGATCGCCATCAACCCGCTCGCCGAACGCGGCTTTACCAACTTCGTCGCGCCGAAAGACATTCTGCATACGACACTCGGCAAGGGCCATGCCGTCGCCCATGCGGTCTATCGCGTAAACATCGGCGGCGATCTGGCGCTGTTCAAGGGCGTGGCGAAGCGTCTGCTCGAAATGCAGCAGGCGGGGCACGAGGTGCTCGACCGCGCCTTTATCGAGGCGCATTGCAGCGGCTTCGACGCTTGGCGCGAAGACTTGGCGAAAGAATCCTGGGCGCCGATCGTCGAAAAATCCGGCATTCCCCGCGCGCAGATCGACGAGATCGCCGCACTGTACACGCGCTCGAACGCTACGATGGCGACATGGTGCATGGGCATCACTCATCATGAGGATGCCGTCGCCACCATTCAGACCATCGTCAATCTGCTGCTGCTCAAAGGCAATATCGGCAAGCCCGGCGCTGGCGCGGTGCCGGTGCGCGGCCACTCCAACGTCCAAGGCGACCGCACCATGGGCTGCACCTATAAAGTGTCCGATGGCTGGCTAGATAACATGACGAACGCCTTTCCCGGCGTCCGCCTTAGCCGCGCCGACGGCCTCGA
>DATETD010000095.1:0-11449 GCA_035283885.1 Rhodocyclaceae bacterium | reverse complement strand
CGCCTCACCGCGCCGCAGGCCGAGCACTGCATTATGCTCGACGAGACCTATCGCATGAATCGCTGGCTGGCCGACTGGCCGAGCCGCACCTTTTACCACGGCGAATTGCGCGCGGCGGGCGCGAACCGCGAGCGACGGCTGCGTTTATCTGCAATTCCGCCTCGCTATGCCGCAGTCTTCGACCCCGAGGCTGCGCTGGTGTTCGTGCCTACGCTGGATCGGCAGGCGCGCAACCGCAATCGTCGCGACGCCGCACTGGTCGCCGACTTATGCGCCGTCGCTATCGACGGCGGCTTGACGCCGCAACAAATCGGCATCGTCGCGCCCTACCGCGCGCAAGGCCGGGCAATCCGACTCGCCTTGGAGGCGCGCTTGGGGCGCGACGCCGCGCGCCATATCGTCGCCGACACCGTCGAGCGCATGCAGGGCCAAGAGCGCGAATTGATCCTGGTGTCGCTGACCACGGGCGATCCGAGCTTTCTCGCGGCGGTCGCCGAGTTCTTTTTTCAACCCGAACGCTTAAACGTATCGATCACGCGCGCTATGACAAAACTTATTCTGATCGGCCCCGAAGCGCCCGACCCGGCGGAATTTCAGCCCGAAACGCTGCGCCTATGGCTGACGCAGTATCGCGATCTGCTCGCCGCCTGCCGGCGCGTGGCGTTCTAAGCGATGGCGATCTTCATTCCCGAACGCTTAAGCGTCGCCGGCGCGCGCAGCCTCCATCTCAAGCGCGCGCTCGCCTCCCTGGACGACGACTATACGGTGCGCACGCCGCTCAAGCGCGCCGCCACTGCAACTCCGTCTACATCTGCGCCGGATTTTTTCATCCGCCATGAAAGCAAAGGCTGGCTGGCGCTTGTCGTCGATGCGACGCCGTTCGCCTCGCTCGCCGCCGGACAACTGTTCCCGGATCGCGCGCAGAGCGATTTCGAGACGATGCTGAACGGCTTGCGCGCACTCGACCGGCTACCCGATGCGGCCAAGCTGGTGGTAATGTGGTCATGCACGCCGTATCAAGTCGGCCAGATCGCCGACTACTATCGCAGCCGCTTCGGCGTCCGGCTCCGTTCGAAAGCGCAGTTGCTCGAACGCGCCGCCGAATGCATCGACGCGCAACTCGCGCCGCTTGCGCCGACAAGCGAACAGAAACTCATGGCGCAGTATTTTCCCGAAGCCGAAATCCCCGCCGCGCACACCACGCGCCGTTTCTTTTATCGCGACAACGCCGCCAAGCTGCCGCGCTTCTTCCTCGACCCGCGCCAGGAAGCGGCGGCGAAGCTCGATCTGGATCTACCGCACGAGCAAGCCGAACTCGCGCGCGACGCCGCAGTGCGCCTGATCAACGGCGTCGCCGGCAGCGGTAAGACCTTGATTGCGCTGGCGCGCGCCTTAATGCTCGCCGAACGGCATCCGCACGAAGACGTGCTGATGCTGATTCACAATGCGCCCATCGTCGCCGATCTCAAAGCGCGGCTGCAACGTAGCCGCGGCGCCCTACCCGCCAATCTCGAAATCGACACCTTTTGCACCTGGGCGCATCGCCAATGGCGCGCATTGCAGCGTGCGCCGCTGCATCTGCCCGACAGCAATCGCATGGTCGAAGATCTGATCGAACAGTTGCGCCCGCGCTGGCCCGAACTCCGGCCTACGGCGGCGCAACTGCGCGAAGAAATCGATTTCATCAACGACAGCCTGCTAAACGAGATCGAGCCGTATCTCGACGCCAAACGCCCGCGCCGCGGCTTCACCCTCAAAGCCGCCGAACGGATGCAACTATGGGAACTGCATCGAGAATTACGCGCCGCGCTGCTGAAAACCGGCCTGCGACTCTGGAGCGCCGTGCCGTTCGAAATCTGCCACGCCGAGGACACGAGTCGGCTCGAAAAATATCGGCATATTCTGATCGACGAAGCGCAATTCTTCGCCCCCGCGTGGTTTCAAGCGGTGCGCCGCTCCACGCTTCCGGGCGGCAGCCTGTTTCTATGCGCCGATCCGAATCAGGGATTTATGAAAAACGGCTTAAGCTGGAAAAGCCTCGGCCTCGACGTCGTGGGCCGCACGCGCAAACTGCATCGTTCGTATCGCACCACCGCCGCGATCCTCGCCGCCGCCAATCGGCTGCTCGCACAAAACACCGCCGACGACCCCGAGGACTTTCTGATTCCCGACCTATCCGGCATGACGCCCGGCTACAAACCCGCATTGCTCTACGCCGACACGCCGCAAGACTGCATCGACCGTTTGGTCAACGAACTCCATGCCCTGGTCGCGCAACAACAGCTCAATTTAAGCGATCTCCTCGTGATCTACGGCGAAAACATCGCGAAAAATCTGTTATTCGAACAACTCTGCCGACGCTTCGGCGCCGACAACGTCTGGTGGCTCAAGAAGAGGGAGCAGCGCAAAAGCCCGCCCCAAGGCGGCGGGCGCGACTATCTGCGGCTCGCCAATCTAGAAACCGCCACCGGCCTCGAAGCCAGCGTCGTCTTCCTCGTCGGCATCGACAATCTACTCGCCGCCGCCGAGCCGAGCGAACATCGGGACGACGCGCACCAGGTGCTGCGCGAAGAAAGCGCCCGCAAACTGTATATGGCGATGACGCGCGCCGGACAGCATTTGATCTTGATGCTGTCGCAACCGGCGCCCGAACGCATTGCGCGCGTTTGCGAACCGGAGCCGGAGCCGGAGCCATAGACGTCGCCGCTATCCGTCTCGCCAGCGCCGAGTTTTACATAAGCACATGATAAGCCGCTCGCGCGACAATAAAATGCAGCGACTAGTCGCCCCCTGAACGCTATATGACTGTGCGCGTGCGCCGCACCGAAGCTAAACGAGCAACGGCTGATCTTGCAAGCGGTTTCCGGCCTGAACAGCAAGCGCACCGCGATTCGCCCCGGCTTCAATCAGGTCGAGAAAATTCGCATCACAGCGGCTGAATTCGGCGAAATGTGGAAGCTGCCGCTGAGCAAGTCCTACGAGGCGCTTAAAGACGCCACCAACGAGCTTTACGAGCGGTCGATCATCGAGATCGACGGCAAGCACATCAAAAAGATGCGCTGGGTCAGCGGCGTGGAATACCACGACGGCGAGGGCTGGGCGTCGCTCTCGTTTTCGTCGCATGTCACGCCCTACTTATGCCGAATTGTCGCCGATTATTAACGGTTAATCGTCGATTGACTGTATACTTTTGTTTATCCATTATCTATCGCTTGAGGATCAATCATGCAATCTTTGACCTTGGAGCAGTTCCGCGCCTCGCATGAAACGGGTGGCGTACTGTCCGTCACCCTCAAGGCCGAGGGGGCCAGTTTTGAAATGCAGATCGAAACGCGTCGAGGAATGGCCACGCTGGTGAAGGCGCGCGGCAAGGGCGAGACGCGCCGCTTTGTCGATCCGCGCAAGGCCTTGCTGCTATTGCGGGAGTTGGGGATTCGGGAAGCGCGCATCGATAGCCAGCAGTGGCGACCGGAAGAGCATGAGTTCGAGCGCCAGCCGCGCCCGGATCGGGCCGAGGCGATGAAAGCCGCCCATGAGGCGCTATCGCATTCGGAGTGGCTGCGGCAGAAGCTGGCCGCGTCTGCCGCCGACCCGCGCCCGCGCGTGCCTCATGTACAAGCAATGAGCGAGGCGCAAGCTATCATCGACCGGAAGCGCTCCACTCATGTCGATCCGACCCCGGCTTGAATGGAGCGCAGCGGCCAGCGCCGACCTGTTGGCGATTGTCGCTCACCTCGCCGACGACAGTCCGACGGCGGCGCAAGCGCTCAAGGACGAGATCGAGCGCAAGGCGAATCTCCTGACGGCGCATCCGCTGCTATACACCATCAGTCAGCGCGCCCCAGGGTATCGGCAATTGACCGTGCGGGCGAATTATTTGCTGTTCTATCGCGTGCTGCCGAACGAGAGCGCACCACAGGTCATCGACGTGGCCGCTGTCGTCCATGCGCGTAGGAACTGGCCTTGATCAGGGCTCGGGCAAATCACTTATCGGATACGATTAAGTCAAAAGTTCTTTTTAACGACCGTTTATTATGGTCGATATGGAATGCTCGTGTAGTCTGTTGGGCTTCCTATCGTCAGCCCAACCTACGGGCTCCATGCCCTCGTCGAGCAAAAGCAGTTGAATTTAAGCGATCTACTGGATCTACGGCGAAAACATCGCGAAAAACCTGTTATTCGAACAACTCTGCCGACGCTTCGGCGCCGACAACGTCTGGTGGCTCAACAAACAGCGCAAAAGCCCGCCCCAAGGCTACGGGCGCGACTATCTGCGGCTCGCCAATCTAGAAACCGCCACCGGCCTCGAAGCCAGCGTCGTCTTCCTCGTCGGCATCGACAAGCTACTCGCCGCCGCCGAGGCGAGCGAACATCGGGACGACGCGCACCAAGTGCTGCGCGAAGAAAGCGCACGCAAGCTGTATATGGCGATGACGCGCGCCGGACAGCACTTGATCTTGATGCTGTCGCAACCGGCGCCCGAACGCATTGCGCGCGTTTGCGATGCGGAGCCATAGGCACCGCCGCTATCCGTCCCGCCAGCGCCGAGTTTTGAGGCTTCCATGTCGCTATTGTTTTCGTTCGTGTCTTTCGTGTTTTTCGTGGACAGAAGAGGTTTTTTTAGTCGGCGCCGGGCCACGAACGTCGCGCGGGCTATGGCTCAGGCCGCTTTACGCGCCAAATAACGCTTTAGCGCGGCAAACACATTGGCGTCGAATTTCACGCCGACGTCCGCTGCGATAATGCCGAGAGCTTGATCGGTGCTCATGCCGGTGCGGTAATGGCGCTCCGCCGTCAGCGCCTCGAAGATGTCGGCGACCGTGAGGATTTTCGCCATAAACGGGATCTCGTTGGCGGTTAAGCCGCGCGGATAGCCGCGTCCGTCCAAGGTTTCGTGGTGCGAGGAGGCGATTTGCGGCACGCTGCGATATTTGCGCTCGAAATGGATCGTGTCGAGGATGCTGAAGGTCAGCGCCGCATGGCGTTTCATATGGCCGTATTCCGCTTCGTCGAGCTTGCCGTTCTTTTTCAACACCTTATCGTCGACGCCGATTTTGCCGTAGTCGTGCAGCATCGCGGCGACGCGCAATACGTCCAATTCGGCTGCGCCGAAACCGAGTTCGCCTCCGATGCCGATCGCAATTTCGGCCACATGCTGCGAATGGCCGGCGGTCAGTGCGTCCTTGGCGTCGATCGAGGCGGCGAGCGCCCGCGTCAGGCTGATGAATTGGCGCTCGTGTTCTTGCAGCAAAATCGCATTCTCCACGGCAATGGCGACGATACCGGCGACGCTTTCCAATAATTCGGCGTCGGCGGCGGCGAACTGCCCGTCGCGGCGATTGATCGCCTGCAATACGCCGAGCACTTCGCCGCTGGGATTTTTGAGCGGCACGCAGAGAATCGTGCGCGTATGGTAGCCGGTGCGCTTGTCGTAAGAGGCGTCGAAGCGCGGATCGACGGCGGTGTCGGCGATCAACAAGCTTTGCCCGGTGACCGCCACCAATCCGGCGACGCCCAAGCGCAGATTCAGCACGATACCCTTGGCGTCCATCCCGTCCGCATGCAAGGCGGTCAGTTGTTTAGCCTGCGCGTCGAGCATCAACACCGAGCCGCGCTCGCAGCCGACGCGCGTGCGCAGATCGGCGATTTCGTTCGCCGCCGTCGTCGCGTCCAGCGCGCCGTTGCGCGCCAAGCACGCCAAACGCGCCGCCGCCGCCTCGATCGCCACTTCATCCGCCTGCGAAAAATGCCCGGTCGATTTATTGACCAACTCCAAGCCGCCGAGCGCCAAACCGCCCTCCGACAAGATCGGCGTCACCAACAGACAATGCGTCTTATAGTTGCCGCGCGAATCGATTTCGGGGTTGAAATACGGATGCTCATACACATTGGCGATATTCAAAGTCGTGCCGGTCAGCACCGCCACGCCAACGATGCCGATGCGCAACGGCACGACCAAGCGCGCGCCCGCAACGCCCTCGGCGAAGGTCGCTTGCAATTGCATCGTCTCGGGATCGAATAAAAACAAGGAGCTACGATCCGCAGCGAGCAATTCGCTCACCTCGTGCATCACCAAACCGGCCAGCACGTCTATCCTGCGTTCGGAACCGACCTTGCGCTGAATTTCGAGCAAGCGCTTGAACTGCTCGACCTGCCGGATCGGCTCGACGATTTGCTGCACAGCATCGGGGTTCATCGCAATAATCCTCATTGAAAGGCGGGAATTAAGCTGCACGACTTGCAGTATCCCCGACCTCGCGGCTCGCCGTCAAATGCCGCGCGCGGCTAGGACGCGAATTCCGATCGACATGGCCGAAGGAATGCACCGCGCGGTCTTGCCGGCCATGGATCCCGTAGCATCGAATGTTGGGCTTTAATCGGAGAAAACGACCAGCGAACTTGCGGATTCAGGATAAAGACTTTCACAGAACTGTCACATTGCTCGATTATTCTTCAGGTTCAGGTAATAAAGTCGGTCGCCGATGGCGACTTCGACTTCGACATCGCGCACGCGATGAATCCGATTCATAATAAGCGTCTTCCGCATTGCATCGATAAGCCCGCCATGTCAACCTCGCACAAATTTTCTTCCGAGCATTTTCTCAATCGCGAACTGTCGCTGCTGGCCTTCAATCGGCGCGTGCTGGCGCAGGTCGCGGACGAATCCGTACCGCTGCTGGAACGTTTGCGCTTTCTTTGCATCGTTTCGTCGAATCTCGACGAATTCTTCGAAATCCGCGTCGCCGGTCTGCGCGAGCAGATCAAACTCAATAATCATGCGACCGACGCCGACGGCATGCCGCCGCACGAGGTGTTTCGCCGGGTCGGCGAGCAGACGCACAAGCTGATCGCCGAACAATACGTGCTACTCAACGACGTCATGCTGCCGGCCCTCGCCAAAGAGGGCATCGTCTTCTATCGCCGCAATCAATGGAGCGAACGACAGCGCATCTGGATTCGCAGTTTCTTTCTCAGGGAAGTCATGCCGGTGTTGACGCCCATCGGTCTCGACCCTTCCCACCCGTTTCCGCGCGTGCTCAACAAAAGCCTCAACTTCGCCATCGAGCTCGAAGGCACCGACGCCTTCGGTCGCAACTCGGGTGCGGCGATCGTCCAGGCGCCGCGCGCGCTGCCGCGCATCATCCGCCTGCCCGCCGAACTGTGCGATGTCGCCAACGGGTTTATTTTCCTGTCGTCGATCTTGCACGAACATGTCGACGAACTATTTTCGGGCATGACGGTGCTCGGCTGCTATCAATTCCGCGTCACGCGCAATTCCGATTTGTTCGTCGATGACGAAGAAGTCAAAAATCTGCGCATTGCGCTGCAGGGCGAGTTGCCGCAACGCCATCTCGGCGATGCGGTGCGGCTCGAAGTGGCCAACTGCTCGGAGGCCATGACCGATTTTCTGTTGCTGCAATTCGAGTTGAATCGCTCGAATCTGTATCGGGTGCAGGGCATCGTCAATCTGGTGCGATTGATGTCGGTGCCGGATCGGGTCGACCGGCCCGATTTGACGTTCGCCCCGTTTCAAGCCAAAATTCCAAAGGCATTGACAAAGCGACAAGATATTTTCGCCAGCATCCGCAAAGGCGATATCTTGATGCATCATCCGTATGAATCCTTTGCGCCGGTGATCCAGTTCCTGCAACAGGCGTCCGACGATCCGCATGTGGTGGCGATCAAGATGACGGTCTATCGCACCGGCACCGATTCGGTATTGATGGAGCATCTGCTGCGCGCCGCGCAAAAGGGCAAGGAAGTCACGGTGGTGGTCGAACTGATGGCGCGTTTCGACGAAGAAGCCAATTTATCGATCGCCGCCCGCCTCGAAGAAGTCGGCGTGCATGTGGTCTATGGCGTGGTCGGCTATAAAACCCATGCCAAAATGCTGATGGTGCTGCGCCGGGAAAATCAGGGCTATCGCCGTTACCTGCATCTGGGCACGGGCAATTATCATCCGCGCACCACGCGCTTGTATTCCGACTTCGGCCTGCTGACCTGCAACCCCGAGATCGGCGACGACGTCAATGAAGTCTTCCAGCAACTGACGGGCCTCGGCAAGGCCAACACCTTGAAGCATCTGTGGCAAGCACCGTTTAGTTTGCATCAAAAGCTATTGGAGTCGATCCGCAACGAGACTGCCGCCGCCGCGAGCGGTCAACCGGCCCGCATTATGGCGAAAATGAATTCCTTGCTCGAACCGGAAATCATCGAGGCGCTTTACGAAGCTAGCCAAGCGGGGGTAAAAGTCGACTTGATCGTGCGCGGCGTATGCTCTTTGCGTCCTGGAGTCAAGGGCTTGTCCGAAAATATCCGCGTGCGTTCGGTGATCGGGCGCTTTCTCGAACACCACCGCATTTTCTGCTTCCATGCCGGCGGCAAGCAAAACGTCTATCTGTCGAGCGCCGACTGGATGGATAGAAATTTCTTCCGTCGTATCGAAATCAGCTTCCCTATCCTCGATACTAAGCTGAAGCGACGCATCGTCAAGGAGGGACTCAAGGTGTACTTGACCGACAACACCCAAGCTTGGGATATGGACGGCAACGGCGACTACCAGATCAAAAGCTCGCGTCGCCGCCGTATCTGCGCTCAGGAACTGCTGCTGCGCGAGGTCGGCGGCACAATATCGTCGCCGAAACCTGACAACCTCCCCTAGCGCAAGCTGGGCTGAACCAGCGCGCGCGCTAGGCTTTCACCCATATCCGCGCCGAACTGCTTGACGAAGCGTTCGGCGAAATTGTGCTTGACGGTGAAGTCGCGCACTTCGCCGGCCTTGATGACGTCGCGCGCCACGCTTTCGACCGTGCCGTAGCCGTCGGCCAAGCCCAGTTCGATGCTCTTGGCGCCGCTCCACATCAGCCCCGAAAACATTTCCGGCGATTCCTTCAGCCGCTTGCCGCGCCCTTGCTTGACCACGGCGATAAATTGACTGTGAATCTCGCTCAACATCTTGTGCGCATAGTCGAGATGTTGCGCATTTTGCGGCGAGAACGGATCGAGAAAGCCTTTATTCTCGCCGGCGGTCAGCAGACGACGTTCGACGCCGAGCTTTTCCATCGTGCCGGTGAAACCGAAGCCGTCCATCAGCACGCCGATCGAGCCGACGATGCTGGCTTTATCGACAAAAATCTTGTCGGCGGCGACGGCGATGTAATACCCACCCGAGGCGCAAACGTCTTCGACCACCACATGCAGCGGAATATCGGCGTGCGCGGCGCGCAAACGGCGAATTTCGTCGTTGACGATCCCCGACTGCACCGGACTACCGCCCGGACTATTGATGCGCAGAATAATACCCGCCGTATTTTTATCCTTAAAGGCCGCCTGTAAGGCATTGATGATATTTTCGGCGCTCGCATCCCCTTTGGATTGGATCACGCCGTTCAGATTGATTAAGGCAGTGTGTTTCTGCCCTTCGGACAATTTATCCGACGGCGCCCAATCGCCGACGGCCAGCAACAGCAGCACCGCGAGATAGGCAAATCCCAGCAGCTTGAAAAATATGCCCCATCGCCGTCCGCGCCGCTGTTCGGCGATCGCCTCCAGCGCGACTTTCTCCAATACTTTACGTTCCCACTGAGGTTCGTTGTGATCCGCCACCGCGCTTACCTTCCTCGATCAAAAAAATGCATTCGTCACGCTCTGTTACGGGTAGAGCCACCAAACCCCGACCACGACAGCGCCCGGCCAAGCAACGCCCCGACTCCGGAGCATACAACGCGCCATGCAAGGCGCAGATCAAGTATAAGCCCGAATCGTCGAAAAACCGTCCGGCGACGCTATCGATTTCCACCGGCACATGCGCGCAACGATTCAGATAGGCATACACCTTAGAGCGATAACGCACCACGAACGCCGGCTCGCTGACGCCATAACGTTCGACCTCGAACCGCACCCCCTCGCCGCCATCGACCACGGCGTCGCTACGGCAAATCAGGCGTTCGCGCGCAACCACGTCGTCAACTGCGGCACATCGGTCGCACAGTAAAGCGGCTGCTCGGCCTCGAGCGCCGTGCGCGGATGCGCGCCATACGCCACCGCCAGCGACGCTACGCCGGCATTCCTCGCCATCAACAGATCGTGCGTGGTGTCGCCTATCATCAAGGTCGCATCGGATCTCACGCCGAATTCGTCCATCAATTCTTCGAGCATTTGCGGGTGCGGTTTCGAATGGCATTCGTCGGCGCAACGCGATCCCATAAACAGCCGTCCCAAACCCGTCATATCGAGCGCCCTATCCAGCCCCAGCCGAGTTTTCCCCGTCGCCACCGCCAAGCCATGACCTCGAGCGGCCAGTTCCTCGACCAACTCGATCGCCCCGTCGAACAAGGTCAATTCCGCATCGCGCGTCAAATAATGATACCGATATCGCTCGCCCAGTTCGTTGTAACGCGGCGACGGCAAATCGGGCAAGGCGTGACGCAAGGCGTCGTTCAAACCCATACCGATGATGTAGCGCGCGCGCTCTTCGTCGGGTTCGTCGATGCCGAGATCGCGCGCCGCCGCCTGAATGCAGGCGACGATCGCTTTCGTCGAATCGAACAAGGTTCCATCCCAATCAAATACAATCAATTCAAACCGTTTGGGCATTCCAGCCTCCGCACTATCCAATCAAAAATCATTTTCACACACTTTCCCGCTCGACGGCGCATCGTTGCGCAATTCACTTGAAGTGCTATAGTTAGCATTGTTATATCGACATCGAGAGAGTCCGATCATGAATGTCTCCCCCATCGACAGAAGCACCGCCGCAGCGGCGACCGCCAAGACGTCGGCAACCGCACCCAAGGGTGGCTTGGGCGACTTGAACGCCATCGGCCAAGCGATTCAGAAAGCCGATCGACGCATTCAGCAACAACGCGACGTCACGTCCGTCCAGTTGTCGTCGCTAGGCAAACTCCAATCCGCCTATGCCAACGTGAAAACCGCCGCACAAGCCCTGAGCAAAACCGGCCAGACGACGAGCGATTCGGACGTCGGCAGCGCGGCGAGCAATTTCGTCGCCGCCTTCAACGGCGCCGCCACCGCCTCGCGTTCGGCCAGCGCCGCACCGAGTCCGCTGGCCGACAGCACCGGCGTCAGGCGCGCCGGGAGCGAGTTGCAACGCACGGCGAACGACAACGCCGCCGATCTGAATAAAATCGGCATTACCCGGCAGAAGGACGGCACATTGGCGATCGACAAAGAAAAGTTCGGCGCCGCATTGCAATCCAGCCCGGAGGCCGTGCGCGGAACCTTGAGCGCCATCGGCCAGCAAGCGGATCGCACGGCGACGCAGGAACTCGGCGCCAACGGCAATCTAGGCAACACCGCCAGCACGCTCAGAGATCGCGCCAGCCGCCTCGAAAGCCGACAAGTCGACCAACAAGCCCAGACCGCTGCCGCACAGCAGACCATAGACGCGCGAAGCGGGCGCTTTGCGCGTCTATGGTCTGCTGTGCGG
>DATETD010000094.1:0-2518 GCA_035283885.1 Rhodocyclaceae bacterium | reverse complement strand
CTGACCCATCATGAAAAATGGGACGGCAGCGGCTATCCGCATGGCCTCGAAGGCGAGGATATTCCGATATTCGGCCGCATCGTGGCGATTGCGGATGTGTTCGACGCCTTGACTTCGGAGCGTCCGTACAAGAAAGCCTGGGCGATCGCCGATGCGGTGCAACTGATCGAAGACGGAGCGGGCCGACATTTCGATCCCGCATTGATTGCACCGTTCAAGTCGGTGCTGCCGGAGATACTGCGCATTCGCGATCAATATGCCGAGGAGCATGGCGCGTTGCCGGATTTGGATTTCGCGCGCTAGTTCGACGTCGTTATTCGCATGCGCAATCGTCGCCGTAAGGTCGTAGCGGGCTTCACCATGATCGAATTGATTACGGTCATGATATTGGTGGGGATTCTTTCCGTCGTCGCGTTGCCGCGTTTCGACGCCTTGAGCAGCTTCGATGCGGCGGGCTATGCCGATCAAACCGCCGCATTGTTGCGTTACGGGCAAAAGACCGCCATTGCCCAGCGGCGTTGGGTGGCGGTCCAGCTGACCACGCCGCCCACCCTCTGTTCGCAAGCGTATGTTTTGCTGCCTGCGCCGGTGTACCCCGCCTGCGCCGCCGCCTGCGTTGACGGTGCGCCGGTGGCTTTGCCCGGAGGCGCAAGCACTACGCCTAAACCCAGCACGACGCTTGCCGGCGTCGGTGTGTATTGTTTCGATGCGGCGGGGCGTCCCTTCGTCAATGGCGCGACCGCGCCGGCGGCAGCGACGTCCACTACGCAAATACTCGACGCCGGCGCCGTCTTCCGCACTATCGCCGTCGAGGCGGAGACGGGTTATGTGCATACGCAATGACTTGCCGTCGCAGCGCGGCGTCACTCTGATCGAGTTGATTATGTTCATCGTTATCGTCAGCGCCGCATTGGCGGGGGTGCTGACTGTGCTCGACTTTAGCGTGCGCACCAGCGCCAATCCGCTGGTCAATAAGCAGGCGATGGCGGTGGCCGATGCGATGATGGAGGAAATCCTGCTGAAGGATTTCGCCAATCCCGTCGGCGGTTGGGCGGGGCTGGCAACCGTGGCGAATCGTCCGTTATTCGACGATATCGGCGACTACAACGGCTATGCCTCCACCGGCGTATTCGCCATCACCGATACGGCGAACCCGATCGCCGCATTGAACGACTATAACGTCGCCGTGACCGTGGCGCCGCCAACGGCGGCGATCGGTGGCGTGGTGGTGGCCGATATCCGACAGATCGTCGTCACCGTGACGCGCGGCGCCTTGACGTATACGCTGACCGGCTATCGCTTCAATCCATGATGAATCGTTTGCGTGCGCATCAGTCGGGATTTACCTTGATCGAGGCGATCGTCGCGATGACGATTACCGGCATTCTTGCCGGTGTCGTAACGGTGTTTATGGTGACGCCGATTCGAGCTTATCTCGATGCGGTGCGGCGCGCCGAAATGACCGATGCCGCGGACACCGCCTTGCGCCGCATCGGCTTCGAATTGCGCGCCGCCGTACCCAATACGGTGCGCATCGATGGCACCGCGAGCTTTCTGGAATTCGTCCCGGCGCAAGACGGCGGGCGTTATCGGGTTGAATTAACCGCTGGCGGCGGTGGCGATATCCTCAATGCCACCTCCGGCGCCGATACTTCGTTCAATGTGCTCGGGCCGGCGGTCAATGGGGATAACGGCGATTTCGTCGTTATCTACAACACGGGACAGGTCGGCTTGGACGTTTATGCGGGTAACAACCGGCGCGTCTTGTCCGCCGCTGCCGGCGCAACGGTGACGTTTACCGCCACCGGCACGGCGTTTCCGCCGTATCTTTCGCCGTTTCAGCGCTTTCAGATCGTGCCGGCGTCCGGCCCCGTGACCTTCGCGTGCAACGGCGGTCGCTTATTGCGGCATACCGGCTATGGCTTCAATGCAGCGCAGGCGGTCGCCAGCTTGGGAGCGCCGACGGTGGTGGCCAATAATATCGCCGCGTGTAATTTCACGTATAACGTCGTGTCGGCACATAACGGTCTATTGACCTTGGCGCTGACGCTGACGCGCGAAAACGAGTCCGTTACCTTGCAGCATGAAATCCATATCGACAATGTGCCCTAAATTTCAACGCGGGTTTTCCATTCTGGCGGCCATTTTTATTCTGGTGGTGTTGGCGTCCCTGGGCGGTTTTATTCTGTCGGTCAGCAGCACCCAGCATCTTTCCCAGGCGCAAGACATATTAGGCTCGCGTGCGCAACTGGCGGCGCGTAGCGGCATCGAGTGGGGCAGCTATCAAGCGATACGCGCGCCTGGCGGGGCATTCGCCACCGCGTGCAGAACTGGCGCCGGATATGGCGGCGCGCCAGCGGCGTCGCAAACCTTGAACGGTCTGCCGGGCCTTGCCGAATTCACTATCGTGGTGACCTGCCACAGCAATGCCTACCAAGAAGGCGCAGCCGCCTACCGCGTGTATCAGCTTGTGGCGACGGCCTGCAATAACGCAAACTGCCCGGCGGCGACGCCCCCG
>DATETD010000093.1:0-13757 GCA_035283885.1 Rhodocyclaceae bacterium | reverse complement strand
CCATCCTGGCTCCCCTTGCTGCGCGCGTTGCCAAGCGGCATGTAAGGACAACATTTCCGCATGAGCCGCAAAGGGCAGGAGGGCGGTCAGCAGGGTGACGATAGGTCGCAGTTTCATATTATTTTTCTCGCAATGCAGTCTGGTAGCCCTTGAGTATCGGTTTGAGCAGGTAGTTGATGAAGCTGCGCTCGCCGGTTTTGATCATGGCGTCGATCGGCATGCCCTGGCGCAGTTGGCGGCCATGCAGTTGCGCCAATCCGTTGGGAGTGACTTCGACGCGAGCAAGGTAATAAGGTTGTCCCGGCGGCGGGGCTTCGATGCGGTCGGAGGCGACGGAGAGTAATTGTCCGTCGATCACCAGCGAGTGGTCGTCGGAGAACGCCGAGACGCGCAGTTCGGTATGCAATCCGGGCTTGACGCTGCTGATGATATTGACCGGGATATGCAAATCGATCAGCAGTTTTTCCTGGTCGGGAACGATTTCGAGAATCTTGGCGCCGGGGCCGACAAACGAGCCTATGGTTTGAGTCTGCAAGGCGATCACCTGACCGGACACCGGCGCGCGCACGATCATGTTTTCCAAGTCGGTGCGCGCATCGGTCACCCGTGTGCGCAATTGGGTGACTTCGCGTTGCGCGTCGGCGATCTGGGTTTCGACATCGCGTAGAAATTGCTGCTTGCTCTGTAGCAGCCGCAAACGAATTTCCGCGCTGGTGTTGGACTCCCTGCTGACGCGGGTTTGTAGGTCGGTGGCGACGTTGCTCAGTTCGGCCAGTTGCCGCTCTTTTTCGTTCAATTGATTGCGCGCGGCGTAGCCTTCGTCGACCAGCGGACGCACGCTTTGAATTTCCTGGCGTAGCGAATTGGCTTGCTGCATTTTTGTGCCGAGTTGCTGGCGCATGCCCGCCGCCTGCGTGTGCGATCCGGATAGGGTGGAGCGCAGAATGGCCTCCTCATTTTCCAGTGCTTGTTTGCGGGTGCGAAACAGGTTTTCCTGCGCTAGAAGGATGTCGTGGCGACTCAGTTCTTCGACATACTGTAGCAGTTCGTTGGGATAGACGATGGCATCCTCGGAAATTTGTTCCGCGCGCAGACGCGCCAGCTTGGCGAGTGCGGCGATGTATTCTTGCATCATCGATTCGAAGGCGATGCGTTGCTTCTTGGCCGATAGCGTAATCAAGGTGTCGCCGGCATTGACGAATTGATTTTCATTGACATGAACGGTGGCGACGGCGCCTCCCGTCGAATGGGAAACGACTTTGCGCATCGATTCGACGGCGACCATGCCGCTGGCGGGAACGCCTTCGTCGATCGGCGCCATAAACGCCCAAATCGCAAACACGCCCAGAAAGAAGACGATGATTCCATAGCCGATAAGCATGGGGGCGCGCATGTCTTCGAAGTCGACGGGCGGCGTGGTTTGCGGCGCAATCGGGGGCGTAGGCGCTAAGGCCGGCAGATTGCCCGTCGCCGGCGGGGGCGAGCGCTTGAGGGCGCCGAGGCGGGCGAAAAGGCTTTTGAAGCCGTGCAAGGCGTTTGCTCCAGCGATCGCTTTACTCACCGACGCCTCCCGTAGTGGCGGGGGGCGCAGGCGCGGCGGGTGGAGCGCTTGCTTTGCTGGCGGCATTGGCGAGCACCGCCAGCACCTGTTCGCGCGGACCGTAAAGCGAGACCTGGCCGGATTGCATCACCATGACCAGGTCGCAATTGCGGATCGCGATCGGACGGTGACTGACGATCAACACGGTTTGATTGCGTTCTTTGGCGGTGCGCAAAGCGGCGTCGAGCGCCATTTCGCCGGCTTCGTCGAGATTGGCGTTGGGTTCGTCGAGAATCAGCAACGGCGGCTCGCCGTACATCGCGCGCGCCAAGCCGATGCGCTGGCGCTGGCCGCCCGAGAGATTGGCGCCGCCCACGCCCACCGGGGTTGCGTAACCTCTTGGCATGTGCAGGATCATGTCGTGCACGCCGGCGATGGTGGCGGCGGCAATCACTTTGTCGCTATCGACTTCGCCGTGGCGCGCAATGTTTTCGGCAATGCTGCCTTCGATCAGTTCGACGTCCTGAGGCAGATAGCCGATATGCGGCCCCAGTTCGGCGCGCGGCCAGGTGCGGATATCGGCGCCGTCGATGCGAATCGTGCCGGCATGGGGTAGCCACACGCCGGTGATCATGCGCATCAGGGTCGATTTGCCCGAGGCGCTGGAGCCGATGATGGCGACGCTCGCGCCGGCCGGAATTTTCAGGCTGACATTTTTGACGAACGGCAGTTCGGCTCCGGGGGCGCCGCCGAACAAGGCTTCGAGCGAGATCTCGCCCTTAGGTGGGGGCAGCGCAATGCCGGTGGTTGGCGGGGGCGGCATGCTTAATGCTTGATCGAGCCGCCCCCAGGCTTCGCGCACGTTGCTCCAGTGCGGCCATGAGGAGACGATCATGTCGATCGGGGCGAGAATGCGGCTCGACAGCAGGCCGGAGGCCACCATCACGCCCATGGAAATGTCGCCGGCGATCACCAGAAACGAACCGGCCGCCATGGTGGCGACGCCATTGACGGTGCGGGCGAAACGCGAAATCGCTTGCGTCAAGCCGGCGCGGTCGCTGGCTTTCGCTTGCGCTTGCAGATGCGCGTCCTGGCGTTCCTGCCAGCGCGCGGTCATTGCAGGCAGCATGCCCATCGATTCGATCACTTCGGTGTTGCGTAGATTGACGGCGGCAAAGCGCGCGGCTTCGCCGCCACGCTCGTTGGCGATTCTGAGCGGCTCGGCGGTCAGTTTCTCGGTGATATAAGTCAGCCCCACCAAAAAAAGCGCGCCGTAAAGCTGAATCATCGCCAGCGAGGGATGCATTAAGAATACCGCGAGAAAAAAAACCGGCACCCAGGGAGCATCGAGCATGGCGAAGATGCTGTGTCCGGTCAGGAAGGTGCGCACGGTGGTCAAGTCGCCCATCAAGCGGCGTCCGTCGCTGCCGCTTTGTTCGATGCCCAGGCGGTGGGATAGCTCCAGCAGGCGTGGCCCCAGTACATGATCCATTCTGACGCCGATGCGCACCAACACTTGCGAACGCGCCCATTCGACGATGGCGTTGGAAATGAAAATGACCATGGCAATTAACGTCAGCATCGCCATCGTGGTCATGTTGCGGCTGGTCATTACTCTATCGTAAATCTGCATGGAGTAAATCGGCTGCGCGAGCATGAGTATGTTGATAACCATACTAAATAATACGATGCTGACCCATGCCGATTTTTTCTCGAACAGCAGCCCCGGAAGTGGGGACTTCCGTCGGGCGCGAGAGTTCGCTTGAGAATTCGCAGATAACGACAGGGATGCCATCCTCGCATCGTAGTGGATGGCGGCCTGGGTTGGCGGCGGCAATAGGGGGCGAAAATCCCTTCATCCCCATGTTGGGTCGAGTGCGTGCGGCGACGCCGTTACGCGCGCTTGAATTTTTTGGCGGCGGCGCCTCTTCCGGCGTCGGGAGCGGCGATCGCGCGGTTACAATTGAGGACTGGTGTCCTATTCATGCGGTGAAACTGTTGATGTCATTAAATCGCAATCCTAATGTCGTTGTTTATCGGCTGGCTCATCCCGCGAGCGACGCAGCGGCGGGCGCTTCGCCTGCGCTTGGAACCGCGCTTGAAGCTGGATGGGAGGCTTTGGACGAGGCGGAAGACGGTCGTAGCGACTGGCGCGGGTATTTGGCGGTGCGCCGCTTTCTACAGCAGCGGAAATTGGAGAAGAATACCTACTATGGTTTTTTGTCGGCGGACTTCGGGCGGCGCACCGGGCTGACGGCGGAGCAGGTTCGAGCGCAGGTCGCCGCTTGCGTCGCCGCCGGCAAGGGCGGTATCGATGCGATCCTGTGGTCGACGCCGTCGTCTTCCGCCAGTGCGTTCGTCAATACGCTGGAAGAGGCCGAATACTATGCGCCGGGCTTGACCGAATGCGCGCTTACGTTGTATGGCGAGTTGTTGGCGGGGACATCGATCCCGCATCTGGCGATGGATGCGGCGCAGAGCGTGGTGGGCGGCTTTTTCGTGGCGCGACCGCCTTTTTGGCGTCAGTGGCTGGCGATCAACGAGAAAATTTTTGCCGCCGCTGAAAACTCGGCGCTGGCGGGACGGTTGCAGCAGGCGGTCGAGGTGGCGCCCGGACAGGCGCCGGTGCATGCCAAGGTGCTGTTGATCGAACGCACGGCTTCGCTGATGCTCGCGACGCAGCCAGGTTGGCAGGTTGGCGTGTGTCGTATGACGCCGCCGCCGCTGCCGTTGCCGTCGAGGTTGCCGCTGCCTGCCGTGGGCGTCGCCGAGGCGATGGTGCTGGATGCGCTGAAGGCGGCGTATCTCGCGGCGAGAAAACGCTTTTTTACGGGGCGCGCGGCCCCCTACGATCTGGAGTCTTTGCTGCCGAGCGAGCTGAAAACCGGCGACTGGGCGCAGTTTCAGTTGCCGTTGCGCGAGGTGGTGAGCTATGGCGCGCTGCCGGGAATTCACAGCACCGCGCAGGTCGCTGCGATGCCCTTGGTCGATGTGATGACGGCGGCGGATAGTTTGACGGCGCAACGGCAGCTGCCCGCTGCGGTGCGCCTATATCGCGATTGGATAAAATACGCCAACTCGCCGTTGTCGTTTATCGCGCGTTTCAACCTCGGGCGCATTTTGAGCGATTTGGGCGAATTGTCCGAGTCCTTGGCGGTGTATCAATTGGCGTTGCAGCAGAATCCGCGTTTCGTGCAGGCGTACCTGAATCTGGGGTCGGTGCAGGAACGTTTGGGGCAACAAGACGAGGCGATCGCAACATGGCGCAAAGCGCTCGAGGTCGTCGACGCCAGCGAATCGCCCGATGCGGCGCTGGCGATTCATGCATTGAACAATCTTGGGCGGGTGCTCGAAGGCAAACATCGTTATGCCGAGGCCGAGGCCTATTTGACGCGGAGTTTGGCGCTGCAATCCGATCAGGAGCAAGTGCTTCACCATTGGGTGCACTTGCGGCAAAAACAATGCGCCTGGCCGGTGTACTCGCCTTTGCCGGGAATCACCGTTGAAACCATGGTGCGGTCGACTTCGGCGCTGGCGCAGCTCAGTGCGTCGAACGATCCGGAGTTGCAATTGCAAACGGCGCTATCGTATGCTAAAAGCAAAGTCCGCAGCGATTGTGCGCCATTGGCGCCGGCGCAGGGTTACGCGCACGATCGCATTCGCTTAGGTTACTTGTCGTCGAATCTGAATATGCACGCCGTGACGATACTGACCGCGGAGCTGTTCGAGTTGCATGATCGCGACCGTTTCGAAGTGACGGCGTTTTGCTGGAGTCCCGAAGACAATACGCCGACGCGCGCGCGCGTCGTGGCGGCGCTCGATGCGCTGGTGCGTATCGACGGCATGAGCGACGAGGCGGCGGCGGCGGCGATTCGTGCGGCGGAAATCGATATTTTGGTCGATCTGCATGGGCTGACGGCCGGTTGCCGCCCCAATATTCTGGCGCAACGCCCGGCGCCGGTGCAGATGACCTATATCGGCTTTCCGGGCACGACGGGCTTGCCCGGTGTCGACTATGTATTGGCGGATCGCTACATTATTCCGGAGGCGAGCGCGCGCTATTTCAGCGAAAAACCGCTGTATATGCCGAATTGTTTTCAGGTGAATGATCGCAAGCGCATTGCGGCGCCCTTGCCGACGCGTGAAAAGTACGCTTTGCCCGGCGACGCCTTCGTTTTCTGCGCCTTCAATCACAATCACAAGTTCTCGCCGGAAATGTTCGCTACATGGATGCGGATTTTGCAGCGTACTCCGGGGAGCGTGTTGTGGTTGTTGGCGGATAATGAAACCGCGCGAGGCAATTTGATCCGTTATGCGGCGGACGGCGGCGTCGGCAGCGAGCGTCTGATTTTTGGGCCGCGCGTGCCGCCGATGGAGTATTTGGCGCGGTTCCAGTTGGCCGATTTGTTCTTGGACACCTTGCCGTTCAACGGCGGCACTACGGCCAGCGATGCATTATGGATGGATCTGCCTTTGCTGACGTGCTCGGGGCGCACCTTCGCGTCGCGGATGGCGGGAAGTTTGTTGTCGGCGATCGGCTTGCCCGAATTGATTACGACGTCGTTGGCGGACTATGAGGCCTTGGCGGTGAGCTTATGGGCGGACAGACCGCGACTGGGCGCGTTGCGGCAGCGTTTGGCGGCTAACAAGTCGACCTATCCCTTGTTCGATACGCCGCGTTTCGTTAAAGACTATGAGAATTTGCTGGAAACCGTGGTCAAGCGCCCTGCGCCCCTGCGGTAAATAGGCGGTGGATCGGTGGTATGCGTAAGGTATTTCGTCGAAGTGTGCGGGAGTGAGAGGTAAGTATGGCGACATCAATGCGGTTTATCGAGGCGATTCGTCGCGCCGAAAGCGGGACGCTGGATTTGATGGGGTTGATCACGGCGGCGGATGGTTTGGTTGCCGACGGCGACAGCGAGCTGACGCCGATACTGTATAAATTCTGGCTGCTGGCGAATCCGACCCATGCGCTTTGGCATATTCCGGCGTTCAACTGCGGTTCTCAGTTGTTGCAGCGCGGCGATTTGCAAGGCGCGAAAGAGTTTTTGGGGCGGGCGGTGGCCTACAGTCCGGATTTTTACCCGGCCCGGCTTAATTTGGCGTCGGTGTTCGAGCGTATGGGCGCTGCAGATCAGGCAGTTGTCGAGTTGCAGCAGATCAACGAGCGACTGGCGCAGATCACGGCGTCGAATATCGGCAGCAAGGTGCAAGCGTGTCGCAGTATCGCGCGGCTACAGCGGTCGACCGAGGTGGCGGAAAAAGTGCTGCGACAGGCGATCGAAGTCGACCCGAGTCAGCGCGAACTGGTGCAGCATTGGGTGAATGGACGGCAAGGGCGCTTTGTCTGGCCCTCGCTGGAGCCGGTGGGAACCTTGAGCGTGAGAGATATTCAGGCGATGATGGCGCCGCTGTCGATCAGCTCGTATGTCGACGATCCCTTGATGCATTTGGACGCCGGACGTTCCTATACCCAGCAGATGGTCAGCAAGATGCCGTGTTCGACCGTCGGCGACTGGTTGCCGCCTGCCGATCCGCATGCTCCCAAACTGAAAATCGCGTACCTTTCGTCGGATTTCTGTCAGCACGCCGTCGGTTATCTGATGTTGGATGTGTTCGATTATCATAATCGCGCGCGTTACGAGATTACGGTGCTGAACATCAGTCCGCGCACCGACGATCCGATCCAGCAAAAAATCATGAGCCAGGTGGATCGTTGGGTCGATCTGTATGGGGTGGATGACAAACTGGCGGCGAAGCGGATTGTCGATCTCGGCATCGACATTCTGCTGGATATGAACGGCCATACCAACTATCAGCGCACGCGCTTGCTGGCGATGAGGCCGGCGCCGATTATCGTCAATTGGCTGGGTTATCCCGGCACCATGGGCAGCGAGGATCACCATTACATGATCGCCGACGACTTCATCGTGCCGCCGGCGTATGAAAAATACTATAGCGAAAAGGTGCTGCGGCTGCCGTGCTATCAACCGAACGGGAAGCTGTATCCGGTGCCGCCGGTGCAAGGAACGCGCGCCGATTTCGGCTTGCCCGAAGACGCCGTAGTGTTTTGTTGTTTCAATGGCTCGGTCAAGGTCACGCCGGCGATGTTTTCGCGCTGGATGACGATTTTGGCGCAGGTGCCGCGTAGCGTGCTGTGGTTGCGCGGTTGCGGCGAAGAAGGGGAAAAGCGCTTACGCATCGAGGCGTTACGGCGTGGGGTGGATGGCGCTCGGCTGGTGTTCTTGCCGTTCCGCTCGAATACCGAATATCTCGGATGTCATCGCTTTGCGGACATCTTTCTCGATACGTTTCCATATGGCGCGCATACGACGGCGTCGGATTCGTTGCGTATGGGCGTGCCTATCGTGACGATCGCGGGTCTTGGCTTTGCGTCGCGGGTTTGCGCCAGCCTGTCGCGCGCCGCCGGCATGCCGGATACGATTTGCGCGACGCCGGAGCAGTATGTGCGTATGGCGATCGAATTGGGTAACGACCCGCAGAAGCGGCAGGACATCCGCCGGCGCCTGGCCGAGGCCTTGCCGGGCTGCGTGCTGTTCGATTCGCGCTTGCTGGTGCAGCATCTGGAAGGCTTGTTCGAGACGATGTGGTCGGACTATTGCGGCGGAACCTTGCCGCGCCCTGCGATGCCGGATGCCGGGTCGTGCCGCGAAATCGGCGTCGGCGTGGATCGTCAGACGCGAGATGTGTTGTCGCAGGCCGAATACGATCGTTTGCAAAAGTTGAGGCAAGCCTATGTCGCTTCGCGATAATCGCGCCTTGCGCTTGCGCTAGACCGTGTCGATGTCGACTTCTACCGCTGCCCGTCGTGCTGCACCCCTCGCGGAGATTTTGCTCCAAGCGACTCAGGTCGTGGTCACCGTCATGGCGGGACGCACGCCGGATGCCGCTTTGGGACGCGTGGCGCTGCCTTTACGCCCGGCGACGATGGAGGCGGTGTATACCGCGTTGCGTGCGTATGGGCGCGCCGATTTTTTTCTGGCGCGCTTGATGGATCGCCCGCTTAAGGATGCGGAGGTGCGCGCGCTGTTGCTATTGGCGCTGAATCGTCTCGAACGAGCGCCCGACGACGCCTATCGCGTGGTCGATCAGGCGGTGACGGCGGCGCAGTCGCTGGCGAACGGGCGTTTCAAGGGGGTCGTGAATGGGGTGTTGCGCAATTTCATGCGGCAGCGCATCGAGCTGGTGCAGGCGGCGCAGGCCGATAGTGTCGCTACGTGGCAGCATCCGCTGTGGTGGATCGAGCGCGTCCAGCGCGATCATCCGGATCGGTGGCAGGATATTTTGGCGGCAGGCAATACCCATCCGCCGCTGGTGTTGCGCGTCAATCGCCGCCGTCTCGCCAGCGCCGACTTTCTAACGCAGCTTGACGCGGTCGGGATTGCGGCGCGCCGGCTCGACGATGCGGCGGTGCTGATCGAAAAAGCCGTGGCGGTCGATGCGATTCCGGGGTTTCGCGCCGGACTGTGCTCGGTGCAGGATTGGGGAGCGCAAAGCGTGCCGCAACGCTTGGAGCTTCAGGATGGGTTGCGCGTATTGGATGCCTGCGCTGCGCCGGGCGGCAAGACGGCGCATTTATTGGAGACGAACGATCTGGAGTTGACGGCCTTGGATGTCGATGCCGCGCGCACGCTCCGCATCCGGCAAAATCTCGACCGCCTGGGTTTGCACGCCACGATTAAGACCGCCGATGCCTGCGCCGTGGCGTCCTGGTGGGACGGGCGTCCGTTCGACCGTATTTTAGCGGACGTCCCCTGCTCGGCGTCCGGCGTGGCGCGGCGTCATCCCGATGCAAAATGGTTGCGGCGTGAAACCGATGTCGCCGATTTGGCGCAGCGGCAGACGGCGATTTTGGAGGCGTTGTGGCCGACGTTGGCGCCCGGAGGCAAGATGTTGTATGTCACATGTTCCGTGTTCGAGCAGGAGAACTCGGCGCAGGTGCATGATTTTTTAGTGCGTCATAAAGATGCGCGCCGCGCCGACGCATCCTTGCCCACTGCGCTGTTGCCGAATGCCGAACATGACGGTTTCTTTTTCGTACTGTTGCAGAAGGCTTAAGAGCGCGTTCGTCGTGCTGGCGCTGCTGGCGGCGGTGACGGTGCGCGCCGGCAGCATCGAGCCGCAACGCGCTAATTTAACCCCTGGGGACGAAGGCTATCTGCTTTCGGCTGAGTTCAGTATCGATCTGGGCATGCGTCTGGAAGATGCGGTGACGCGCGGGGTTCCGCTGTATTTCAATCTTGAGTTCGTATTGGAGCGTTCGCGCAAATATTGGCTGAGCGAGCATATCGCGACACGCAGTTTGACCTATCGCCTAGCCTATAGCACGCTGACTCGGCAGTATCGCTTGAGCAACGGCAATCTGCATCGTAGCTTCGACAACCTGACGGATGCCTTACGCGCTATGGGGAGGATTGCCGGGCTGCCGATCGGCGAAAAGGAAATCATTAAACCGGGGCAGGTGTATCAAGCGGCGCTACGCTTGACCTTGGATCGTAGCCAGTTGCCCAAGCCGTTCCAGGTCGACGCGATTACCGACCGCGAATGGCAGGTGGATGCGCGGGTATTGCGCTGGAATTACACGGCGCCGGGGAGCGGGTCATGAGGGTGGCCGTGGCGGTGGTTGCGGCGCTCGGCGCGATCCTCCAGTTTCTACTGACGACGGCGGCGTCGAATACCGCGCTGTTCGCCGAAAATTACCCGTGGTTGCTCGCATTCAACGGTGCAACGGCGATCGCCTTGCTGCTATTGGTGGGGATGCAGTTGCGGCGCTTGCGGCGCGATTTTCTCAAAGGGGTCTTCGGTTCGCGTTTGCGTTTGCGCTTGACTTTGATGCTGGCGTCGATGGCGGTGATACCCGGCGCCTTGTTGTATGGCGTGTCGATGCAATTTGCGATAAATAGCATCGATTCGTGGTTCGATGTGCGCGTGGACACGGCGCTGGAGGGAGGGGTGAGCCTCGGTCGTAGCGTATTGGATAGTCTGCAATCCGACTTGCTCGAACGCGGACGCAGCGCGTCGTTCGAGTTGGGCGACGAAACCTTTACCAGCGTGGCGCGGCTCAACCGCATGCGGGAGCAACTTGGGGTGCAGACGGCGACCTTGATGACGGCATCAGGGCAGGTGTTGGCGAGCAGTTCCAGCGATCTGGTCGGCGCTTTGCCGACTTTGCCCACGACTGGCGAATTGCGCACC
Source organism: Rhodocyclaceae bacterium (assembly GCA_035283885.1). Taxonomy (GTDB): domain Bacteria; phylum Pseudomonadota; class Gammaproteobacteria; order Burkholderiales; family Rhodocyclaceae; genus DATETD01. The sequence continues at coordinate 3,001 of DATETD010000093.1, read as the reverse complement.
GTGCGCGGCGGTCGCGGGGTGACGGCGGTGGCCGAAATCGACGGTGGCGGGTGGCTATTGCGCGCCTTGGTGCCGGTGCGCGATGTCGCCGGGGGGAAGTTGAAGCTGGAGCCGAGGATTTTGCAACTGACGATGCCGGTGCCGGCGACTATCGCGAACAGCGCCGCCAGCGTCGAAGCGGCGCACCGCGATTATCAGCAGCTACAACTCGGGCGCGCAGGGCTTAAGCGCATTTACACCTCGACCCTCACGTTGGCTTTATTGTTGGCGCTGTTTGCGGCGATTGCTTTGGCCTACTTCCTCGCCGAGCGTTTGTCGCACCCGTTGTTGATTTTGGCGGAGGGGACGCGGGCCGTGGCGGCGGGCGACTTTACGCCTTTGGTGACGGTGGATGGCTCCAACGAGCTGGGCGTGCTGATGCATTCGTTCAATAGTATGACTCGTCAATTAAGCGAGGCCAGAGCGCAAGCCGAACATCATCGCACCGAGACCGAAGCGGCGCAAACTTATCTTGAAAGCATACTCGCCAATCTTTCCGCCGGTGTGCTGGCCTTCGATTTGCGCTTTCGTTTGCGTGCGGCCAATCGCGGCGCCTTGGCGATTCTCGACGACGATTTGGTCGAGGTGGACGATAGACCCTTGATGGAATGGGGACGCCATGAAGAACTGGCTGCTGCGATTGTCGATGGTTTCGCCAAATGCGGCGACGAATGGCAAATGCAACTGGAGCGCGCGCGCGGCAATGCGATTCCTCAGACATTGTTGGTGCGCGGAACCGCACTGCCGGCGGCCAGTGGCGGCGGATATGTCGTGGTATTCGACGACATCACTCAGTTGATTGCGGCGCAACGCACGGCGGCTTGGGGCGAAGTGGCGCGCCGATTGGCGCATGAAATCAAAAACCCGCTGACGCCGATACAGCTGTCCGCCGAGCGTATGCAGATGAAACTGGCCGGGCAATTGACCGGCAGCGCTCGCGATTTGCTCGAACGCTCGACGCAAACCATCGTCAATCAAGTCGAGGCGATGAAGAATATGGTGAATGATTTTCGCGACTATGCGCGCACGCCTCCGCCCAAGTTGTCGGCGGTCGACTTGAGCGCGCTGATCGCGGAGGTACTGCACCTCTATGCGTCGAGTAAGGTGACGATTACCGTCACGCCAGCGCCGACTTTAGCGATGGGCTTGCCGCATGTGCTGGCCGATAGCAATCAGATCCGCCAAGTGCTGCATAACTTGCTGACGAATGCCCAAGATGCGCTGATCGATGTGGCGCAGCCGAAAATCGATATCGTGGTCGCGCCGGAAGCGGGGAGAGTGCGCTTGGTCATGAGCGATAACGGCAGCGGTTTCCCGCCGCAGATATTGATGCGCGCCTTCGAGCCGTATGTCACGACCAAGTCCAAGGGGACTGGCCTCGGCTTGGCCATCGTCAAGAAAATCATCACCGAACATGGCGGAGACATTCATATCGCCAATAACCCCGGCGGTGAAATTACGCTGTGGTTACCCCTCTACGTTCCTCAGCCTTCCGGGCGAGGGGCGGCGAATCACCTACCTTCACGTAGTCAATAAGGACGTTTCTCCATGCCTAAGATACTCGTAGTCGACGATGAAATCGGTATAAGAGAGTTGCTGTCGGAAATTCTGCTCGACGAAGGACATGAGGTCGTTCTGGCGGAAAATGCAGCGGCGGCGCGAGCGGTGCGCGATGGCGGTCGCCCCGATCTGGTGCTGTTGGATATCTGGATGCCCGACTCCGACGGTATATCGTTATTGAAGGAGTGGTCGGCGAAGGGGCAGCTCAACATGCCGATTGTAATGATGTCGGGCCATGCGACGATCGATACGGCGGTCGAGGCGACACGGATCGGCGCAATGGACTTTCTTGAGAAGCCTATCGGCATGCAAAAACTGCTGGCGGCGGTGAAGAAAGCGTTGGAGCGCGGGGTGCAGCAAGTCGATACCGTCCTATCGCTGGCGGCGTTTACCCGATCCGGCCCATTGCGCGACCTTAAGCGACGGCTGGATCAAGTGTTGGTGCGCAGCCGTCTGCTGCTGCTACGCTCCACTCCAGGGGGGATCGTCGAGTTGGTCGCGCGTTCGGCGCAAGCCCCAGGCAAGGCGTGGCTCGACCTGACGAATGAAATCAACCCACTCAGCGTCGATGTGCTGCAACGTAGCGGCGGAGGGGTATTGTGGTGCGAGGAGTTGGCGCGATTATCGCGCTTGCAGCAGAAAAACTTACTTTTCGCTGCCGAGCGCTTGGAGAAGTTCAACTTGAAGTTGATTGTGGCGAGCGGCCATAGCCGCAGCGAACTGCTCGAACTCGGCTGGGACGAGAGTGCGCTGACCCGATTGTTCGATACCTCGTTAGGCGTGCCGACTTTGGCCGAATTAAAAGATGAAGTGCCGGATATCGCCGCTCATCTGTTGATTCAACTGACGGAGCGTGGGGATATGAAGCCGCGACGCTTTTCCAGTGCGGCGTTGAACGCCTTGCGGCAGCATGCTTGGCCCGGCGGCTATACCGAGTTACGCAGCGTGATCAGATCCTTGGCTTTGGCGGCCTTGGATGAGGACATCGACGAAGAGGATGTCCGGCGTTTGCTGGCTATGGAGGCCAAGTCGGCGGCAGTCGGCCCATCTTTAAGTGTGGGGCGAGAACTCGTCGACTTGCCGTTGCGCGAGGCGCGCGAAGCCTTCGAGAAAATCTATTTCGAATACCATCTAAGTTTGGAGGGGGGAAGCAATATCAGTCGCTTAGCCGAGAAAACCGGATTGGAGCGAACCCACTTGTACCGCAAGCTTAAAGACCTGGGTTTGCGCTAAGAAGGGAGAGGATTGAGGTTGTCAGGAGATTTTTCTCAAAGAATTGCAAAAAGTACTGGACAAGATTAAAAGATGTACTATAATTCGGCCTCTCTGAAGCAAGCGACGCAAGAAAGCGCGACGCGAAGTAGGAGGAAGCGGCGAAAGGCGGCTTGGCAGGAAGGCAAGA
>DATETD010000092.1:0-14532 GCA_035283885.1 Rhodocyclaceae bacterium | reverse complement strand
TTCGAGCAACTGGCGTAATACGGCATTAAGCGACAAGCTGCATTTTGCGGCGGCGACCTTGGCGTCGACCAAAAGGTCGTCGGGAATTGCGACGGTAAAGTTAGCCATGCCATGACTCCTTTCTGCGTGTCAACGCAAAATACGTGTTTACGTATCCTAATCCGGAAGGCGACGAAAGGCAACGCACCGCTACATCGGTTTCGCCCGGCGTACTCTGGCAAACGGCAGTTTCCGTCACCGAAACAAGCGATAGGCGATTTCGAAAGTCTGAAGCATCCGTCCCGCCAGCGCCGACTTTTGCCTATCGGCTCGATCGGGCGCCCGGCGACATCGACGATGTCTCGTGCGATTTTTTCATCCCAGATTCGCCCCGGTCGCACGTCGAAACGCAGGGTATGCGCTTCGTCGGCGCGTCATTTCTCGTTCCACGACTTCTGTGGCACGTCCTTCATCTGATAGCCCGCGAGAATATTGCCGATCACGCCTTGGCTGTGCAGTTTCCGGAACGACTTGGCGAACTTGTCGTAGGTCGCCTGATCGACCTGCTTGCGCGAGAGGCCGATGTAATACTTGAGGCGTTCGGTGGATCCCGCAAACCGGATGTTCTTGATGCCCAGCTTTGAAAGCATTGCATGACCGACTTCGGCGTTGGAATACACCGCCTGAACGCGCTTTGCGCCCAGCTTCCGGAAGCCGGATTCGTCGTCAGGCCGCATCTCGACCATCAGCGGCTTGACGCCCTCCTTAATCATCTGATCGCGCACCCGTTCCAGCGACTTCGAGGTGTTCGATGGCCCGAATACGCCGACCGTGTAGCCCGTCATGTCAGCCGGTTTCTGGTAGCTGAGTGCGTCGTCGGCATGGACAAAAAAGCCGTAACTGGTTGCCACGACGGGGGGCGAGAAGTAGAGCAATTTTTCGCGTTCCTCGCTATGGCCGATCAGGAACAGCCCGTGGGCCAGTCCATCCTCGATTTCCTTGTAGGCGCGTAGCCAAGGATAGAGTTGGAAACTGCATTCCAGTCCAGCGTCCTTACAGACAGCCTTGATGACATCGACACCGGGACCGGCGACGACGCCATCTACCGCATAGTTGAAGGGGGGCAGGTCTTGGGTATTGAATTTCAGCTCGGCCGAGCGCACAAGGGTAGCAGATGCCAGGACGGACGCCAGCGCGATACCGACAAGTCGTTGCATGATGGATCGATTCATTCTTGATTCTCCTTTTGTTTGATCGGGGATTGTTCGACGATGCGGGAACTGTGCCGAATCCAGTCAGCGGATGTTGTCGGTCGAATATTTCTAACACAGGTTCGGCTCTTTCCGCCAAACCTGTCTTGGAAAAACACCTGATTGTCCCGAGGCGGCACTGAAGGTTTATCTAGAGTGTCGGCAACCTGAAGCTTTCGGGTAAAGTCGAGCCACGGCCCGCCCATCTCGACCGAGGAACTTTGTAAGCCCGTCGAATACAGCGCCGACTTTTCGCGTCCTAGCCCTCAACGCCCTCAGCGTCGCCCCGCCGCCGCATTCAGCGCCTGGTCGACCGACTGCTGCAACGGCTCGTAGCCGAAGCTCGGCAACGGCCTGCCATCGACGAAAAACTCCGGCGTTTTGGTCACGGCTAGCGCGCTGGCGTCGAGCAGGTCTTGCATGATGATTTGGTCGATCTCGGGCGCGAGCATATCGGCGCGCAACTGCGCCAGATTCAAACCGAGTCCTTCGAGATGGCGCCAGACGCGATCGACTTGCGGCGCATGGTGCGGCGACCAATCGGCTTGCGACGCCAGCAGCGCTTCGAGCGTCGGCCAGAATTTGTCTTGCTGGCGCGCGGCTTCGAGTATCGCCACCACTTTATCCGAGCCGGGATGGAACGGCGCATAGCGCACTACCAAGCGGATTTTACCGGGATGGTCGGCCATGATCTTTTTGACGAAGGGATAGAACTCGCGGCAGGTTTCGCACGCCGGGTCGAAAAATTCGACGATGGTCACCGGCGCATCGGCGCGGCCCAAGGTCGGCGCATGCTTGCGCTCCAACAGCGCGCGCTTATCGGCGGCAAGTTCGGGCGCGCGGTCGGTCGGCGTCTGACCGTAGAGCCACGCGCCGATAGCGAAGGCCAGCAGCAAGGCGACGGCAGCGGCGGCGAATAGGGTATGTCGTTTCATATTATTTCGATCCTCGAATATGCGTCGCCGACAGCAACGCCAGAATGCAGGAAAACGCCGCGAGCGACAGCAGCGGAATGCTGACGAAGCCGAACCACACCGCCCCCTTTTCCGAGCAAGGCACGCCCTGCGCGCACGGCTTGAGCGGTTCGGGAACGACGCCGGCGATCAGCAGCAGATGGAAGACCGCAAACGCGGCGCCGAGCGCCGCCAAGGGCGCGGCATAGCGTGCGACGCGCCGGTCGAACGGGAACAGTCCTAGCGGCAAAATCAGCACTAACGGAAACATGCAGATACGCTGCCACCAGCATAGCGCGCAAGGCGCGATCTGCATCACTTCGCTGAAAAACAATGCGCCTAAGGTCGCGGTGGCGGCGACCAGCCAGGCGGCGAAAATCCAGGCCCACGACCTGGCGTCGTCGGCCTGCAAAGTGGAAAGTGTGGAGTCGGTCATCGATGCGTGGCGGCCCAACTTATAGACGGATTCAGAGCAAACCTACGGGCGGCGATGATACCCGAAGATCGCCGTCCGCTTTCTCCCCGCGATCCGCTCGGCTATCCGTTCGGCTACCCGTCCCACCAGCGCCGACTTTTGTGGCGAAGCCGACAAACGTCGGTTTTCTTTATCGATAGATATCAATATCTTGCGACGGGTTCGCTTCTTGCGTGGAGGAGTTTTATTTCACTCGGAGCCCCCCCATGCTTTCCAAGGAACTGATTCGCCAGTGGCGCGCCGGCTTGACCGACGGCAGCATCGTCCCCTATCTCGGCCCCGGCGTGCTGGCCGATGTCGTTTCGCGTCAAGACGGTCGCGCCATGCCGGCGACCGGTAAACAATTGATTTTGGCGCTCAACAACGGGCAAGCGATGTCGCCCAAGCTGATGTACGAGTTTCCGCGCGCGGCGATGAATATCGAACTCAAACGCGGGCGCAGCGCGGTGACGCGTTTTCTCGATACGACGTATGGCGCGACTTTATGGACGCGCGCCGCCTTGCATCACTGGCTGGCCGCACTCGCCCCGCCCTACGTCATCGACATCAATCGCGACACGCAACTGCTCGACAGCTACGCCGCTATCCCGCATCTGTCGATACTCGGCTGCGCGCGTATCGGCGGCACGGATTTCCGCTTCAAACTTTACGCTTACGACGGTAGCACTTATCGCCCAATCGCGCCGGACCAAGCCGACGCCGGCGTGCCGATACTGTTCAAACCGATGGGCGCGCCGAAACCGCAGTCGAGCTATATCGCCTCGGACGCCGATTATGTGGATTACATCACCGAACTGATGGGCGGCTTCGCCATCCCCTCCTTCGTCAAAACCCGCCGCCGCGACAAGCGCTATCTATTGCTCGGCATGCGACTGAACCGCGATTCGGAACGCATGGTGTTTTCCGACATGATCCACGACGCCGCCACCGATCCCAGCGGCTGGGCCTTGATCGTCGAGCCGACCGATAAGGAAAAACGCTATTGCCAACGACTCGGCATCGAGATTATCGCAGCGACGCATAGCGAATTATTGCAGCACGCATTGGACTCCGACGTCGCGAGGGCGACTTAATATCCACCTTTGTAACATGGTTGCAACCATCCTGTTTTGAGAATGAGCATCGTATTTTCCATTTGACAGGCATGCCGGAGTCAAGGATACTTTGCCGCACGCAATGCTTGCGATGTTCGAAGTCGCCCTCATTGCGGGCCTATCCTCCGGCGCAATTACTATGAATCTGAATACCGATCATCTCAAACGCTGCATCCAGACGCTACGATCCTCGCTCGTTTTTTTCGAAGGCTCGCCGCCCGACGGCATCGAACGCGAAATCTTCCGCAACGCCATCGTCAAAGGTTACGAGTTAGCGCAGGAGACTAGCTTCAAACTACTGAAGAAAGCCCTGCGCGACTATGGTCACAGCGCAAAGAAACTCGACAGCACCCCGATCAAGGACGTGCTGCGCCTGGCGGCCACGCACGGGCTGATGCCCCTCGAAGAAGTCGAGCGTTGGTTCGCCTATCGCGACAACCGCAACAACACTGCTCACGATTACGGCGAAGCCTTCGCCAACGAAACCCTGAAACTCATCCCGATTTTCATTGCCGACGTCGAGCGACTCGAAGCGATTTTACGCGAACGCCATGGTCGAGACGACGCCTGAACTGCCCCTGGCGAACTTGGCGCATTTGAATTTGCAAGCGCGTCATCTGGACTTGCTGTGCGAACTACTGCGTCGCCATCTACCGCATGCCGAGGTTTGGGCCTACGGCAGTCGCGTCAACGGCGACGGTCACGAGGCGAGCGATCTCGACTTGGCGATACGCCAACCCGCCGACCTCGATCGGCCGACGGCGGAATTGAACGATCTTCGCGCAGCCCTGACCGAAAGCACGCTGCCGATTCGCGTCGATGCGGTGGATTGGGCGCGTATCCCGCGAAGTTTTCAATGCGAAATCGAACATCGGTTTGTGGTGGTGCAGCCGGCGCAGAAAGTCGGCGCTGACGGGACGGCGGAGAAAAACGCTTAGCCGGAATACCCGCTGGGTAAAAGCAGCAAGGCGTGCGCTTGTCTAACGCAGGCGTCGCGCACGCCAGTGTCGAGCGCCTTCAACCAGCGCTCCGGCCAATTCGCATACAGCGCGCCGCAGAGCATGCCGGCGATGGCGCCGGTGGTGTCGGCGTCGCCGCCGCGATTGACGATATCGATCAGACATTGCTCGCCATCCTCGGCGGCAGTTAAGGCTTGCAATACCGCTTGCATGGTTTCGACGATCCAGCCGCTGGGATTTTCGCGCCGCGGTTTGTCGCGAAACGCAAACGCCGGGAAATCGGCGACCAGCGCTCGCAGTCGTTCGGCGACGACGGGCGACGCCAAGGTCGCGCCGCGCAGCAGGTCTTGCACGGTCAGCGCGAGAAATTCGCAGGCGGCGTCGGAGGCCGCATTATGATGAGTGATATGCGCCTGCGCACGCACGGCGGCGCACACCCGCTCTTCGGCGAGGCCCAACGTCGCCAAGGCGACCGGCAAGACGCGCATCGCCGCGCCGTTGCCCGCGTCGTGTTCGGACGGCGGCGCGACGGGGTTGCCGCTACGGCGAAATTGCAGCAGATTGCGCCGCACGGTATTGCCGATATCGACCGGCTTGGCGCGCATCCAGGCGTCGAGCGCCTGCGCGCAAGCGAACGCATCGACCTCGCCGCGCCGCGCCAAAATCGCCGCGCCCAAGGCCAAGGACATCGTGGTGTCGTCGGTGACCTGGCCGGCGCGCAGCTTCAACCAGCCGCCGCCGACGATCTCGCGATGCACGCCGTAGTCATGGGCGATTTCGCGCGGGGTCATAAACTCGACCGTAGCGCCGAGCGCATCGCCGAGCGCCACGCCGAGATAGGCCGCCGCGGCGCGCGCCGCCAGCGCCGACGGCGCCACGGATAGCGCCACGATCAGCGACTGGGATAGTCGACCACAATATCCTCGTCGCGCACGATGTATTGGCAGGCCAAGCGCCATTCGGTCGGCGGTAGATCGTCGACATACATTTGCTCGATCTGCGCGGTGGTGATTTTGCCCATTTCCTTGAGCACGGCGACTTCGCGCGCATTCAACGGGCCGCCCATATGGCCGTATTTATTGCGACTGTTCGGATCGATGCTGCCGACCTTGACCAGGCAGGCGCCGCACTCGCCGTCGCCGCATGAAAAGTCGATGGGAATATGATTTTCCTTCGCCAATTCGAGGATGGTTTTCTTGTGGCTGCCGGCGATCGCATAGACGGTCTTGTCTTTGTGCAGCGGGCTGGAAAAGGTAATGTTGGCCATGATGAGCTCCGTGTGGGTGGGATGTATGCATAAACTACGCAGGTTTGACGACGATGACGCCGCCGAGAATTTGCGCTTGGCATGCCAGCCGATGATGGCGCGGCGCAAGATTGTCCTTCAGCACTTGGGCTTCGAGCACCGAAGGTTCGGCCAGATGTTCATGGCCGGAAACGACCTTGGTCAGGCAGGTGCAGCACTCGCCTTCGCGGCAGCCGTAGGTGATGCCGGCGCCGATTTTTTCCGATACCTCGATCAGCCGCGTGCCGGCCGGCACGGTAACGGTAACGCCGATGTCCTGAAAGGTGACGCTGGCTTTAGGCATGAGTTTTCTCCATGAGTGAAATCAAACGAGACTGGCCCTATCGACGACGCGCGGCGCCGCCACGCCGCCGCTGCCGCGCACCGCATAGGCGTTATCGCGGGTGCCGTTGGCGGTGCGCTCTTTATCGCGCCGCAATCTCGGCCTGCGCCGCCGCCCAGCGCGCCGGCGGGATGCCGGTGAGCGAACCGGGCGGATTCAAAGGCGCGCCCAACTCGTCGAGAATCGCCCCTTCGATCGGACAGATGCCGGCGCATTGCGCCGCAGCGAAATCGCCGACGCATTCGGTGCATTTGTCCGCATCGATCAGAAAATGCGGCGTGGCTAAGTAGATCGCCTTATTCGGGCACAGCGGTTCGCAGGCCCAACAATTCACACAACTTTCGATGATTTCCAGCGCCATAATCGCCTCACGCACACTTAACCGATGCTTTAGCCGTCGCCGGCGCGCGGTCCAGCTTGCCGGCCGCCAACATCTCTTGCCAGACCGCTGCCACGGCATCTTCGATCGGCGCCATCGCATGCTCGCCGTTCGGTTGTATCCCCGCCGCTGCCAAATGGCCCCAGGGTTCGTAGCCGATCTTCGAACACAGCACGACTTCGCAGCCTTCGAGTACTCGAATCGTGCGCGCGAGCACCGATTCGGCATCGCCGCAACTCTCGTCGCCTGCGCAATAGCCATCGACCTTGCGATGACCGACGAATTTAGCGCCGCTCGCCGAGGCTTCATACACCAGAAACTCTTTGGCATGACCGAAATGCACCGCGACCAAACCGCCCTTGGCGGCGACCGCCATCAGCACCGGACGGCCCGGAACCGTTTCGGGCTTTTTATTGCGCGGCATAAACTGCACCACCTGCGGCATAGGCTGTGCGGCCTGCGGCTTTAGTGGCGCGGGCGAATTTTGCTGCGCATGCGCTTTAGCGCGTTTGGCCGCCAATTCCGCCGCGATCTTCTCGCGCAGTTCGGCGCGCGTCGCCATCGCCGCCGCATAATCGATTTCCATGTGTTCGATTTTGTCGAGCGTAAACTCGGCGCCGCGGTCCTCGCCCAATAAACCGACCGCGTCGGCGCGACACTGGCGACAATGGCGCATCATATTCATCTCGCCTTCGCACGCATCCTGCAAGGCTTTGAGTTCCGACGGCTTGGGGCTGCGCTGCCCCATCACGCCGTAAAACGTGCCATGCTCGGCTGCGGCGATCAACGGCATCACGTTATGCAAAAACGCGCCCTTGGCCTTGACGATCTTCGAAACTGCCTTCAAATGTTCGTCGTTGACGCCGGGGATCAGCACCGAATTGACCTTGACCAGAATGCCGCGCGCCGTCAGCATCTCCAGGCCTTTTTGCTGCTGCTCGATCAAAATCGCCGCCGCCTCGCGGCCGAAGATCCGCGCGTTGTTCCAAAAAATCCACGGATAGATCTTCGCGCCGACATCGGCATCGACGCAGTTGATGGTGATCGTCACATGGTCGATATTATGCTTGGCGAGTTCGTCGACGTGCGCCGGCAGCATCAGTCCGTTGGTGGACACGCACAGCTTGATATCCGGCGCTTTTTGCGCCAATTGGCGGAAGGTTTCGAAGGTGCGCGTCGGATTGGCGAGAGGATCGCCGGGACCGGCGATGCCGAGCACCGTCATCTGCGGAATCGCCGCCGCCACCGCCAGGGTCTTTTTCACCGCCTGATCGGGCGTCAATAGTTCCGACACCACGCCGGGCCGCGATTCGTTGGCGCAATCGTATTTGCGGTTGCAATAATGGCATTGAATATTGCAGGCCGGCGCTACCGCGACGTGCATGCGTGCGAAATAATGATGCGCCTCTTCGGAGTAGCACGGATGATCCTGCACTTTGGCGCGGATCGCCTCCGATAAACCGTCCATCCGATCGGCATTGGAGCCGCAACTGCCGGCGCTGCAACCGCCGGCCTTGGGCGACGATGAGTGAGAGCCGATAACGGGAAGATCCATGACGAGTATTCCTTACGTTCCCCGAGGTGGGGGTAGCAAGGAGTCAGCAACCATCGTGCCAAACCGGATCGTCGATTTAAGTACATGAAACATATGAGATTTATCGACTAGACTGCAATGTCGCAAACGCGACATTGGCGGAATGGCGACGGTGCGGGCGACACATCGACGGTAACGAGCATCGTCTCCTTTGGCGATAAACAAGCGACTGGCGGCCCCGGATCGCCGAGATCGGCGGCTTCGCCTTCAGGTTTGCAATTCGCACGCCAACAAGCGCAACCAGGCGTCGATGCGTTCTTCGGTGAGCGCGGCCTGATTCGCCTGGTCGATCACCAGGCCGACGAAACAATCGTCGACGATCGCTTGCGAGGCGCGGAAGTTATAGCCGTCGGCGGGCCAGAAGCCGATGACGCGCGCACCGCAATCGATCACTGTCTCATACAATAAAAGCATCGCATCGACGAATTTGCTGCTGTATTTATCCTGATCGCCGAGACCGAACAAGGCGACCGTAACGCCCGACATGTCACGCCCTTGCAAGCGCGGCAGGAACTCTTCCCAGCTTTCCTGCGCCAAACCGATCGACAGCCCCGGTAATTCGCCGTCGCCATAGGTCGGCGTGCCGAGGATCAATACATCATGCGCCAAAAAATCCTCCAGGCTAACTCGATTGATATTCAGCGGCGCAGCCGCCCGGTCGCCGAGTTTTTGCGCGATCGATTTGGCGACGCGACGCGTGCGGCCGGTGTCGGTGCCGAAATACACTCCTATTTTTTGGCTCATATCTGTTTGACTTCGATATTGAGGATTTGAATGCGATACGCGATCTGCCGCGGCGTCATGCCGAGCAGCCGCGCGGCGCGCGCTTGCACCCAGCCGGCTTGTTCGAGTGCGGCGATCACGCGTTGGCGTTCGCTTTGTTCCATGCGGGATTCGCTGTGCTCGGCGCCGGGTTCGAGTTCGCCGGCGTCGACTTCGCTCGACGGCTGACTGCGAAAAGTCGGCGCTGACGAGACGGCTGCTGCGGGGTTGCGTCCGACGCCGACCGTCGAGCCGACGCGCGGTTTGTCGATGCGAATCAAATCGGCGTCGATTTCGCCATTCACCGACATCACGGCGGCGCGCTCCAGGCAATTCTCCAACTCGCGCACATTGCCGGGCCAATGATGTTGCGCTAGACGGCGCAACGCGGCGGCGGTCAGTTTGAGCGGACGGCTTTGAATCCCGGCGAGGCGTGCGAGCAAATGCTGGGCGATTTCCGGCAAATCCTCCATGCGCTCGCGCAAAGGCGGCGGCAAGATCGGCATCACGTTGAGCCGATAGTACAAATCCTCGCGAAACTCGCCGTCTTCGACCGCAGCTTCGAGGTCGCGGTGGGTGGCGGCGATCAGGCGCACATCGACCTTGATGGTGCGTCCGCCGCCGACGCGCTCCAATTCGCCCTCTTGCAATACGCGCAACAGTTTGGCCTGGAAGGCCGGGGAAATTTCGCCGATTTCGTCGAGAAACAGCGTGCCGCCGTCGGCCATTTCGAAGCGCCCCTTACGCGTATTCACGGCGCCGGTGAACGCGCCCTTTTCGTGGCCGAAGAGTTCCGGTTCGAGCAAGTTCTCGGGCAACGAGGCGCAATTCAGACGCACATACGGCCCGCGCGCACGCGGCGAGTTGTAATGAATCGCGTTGGCGACCAGCTCCTTGCCGGTGCCGGTTTCGCCGCGGATCAACACCGTCGTCGGCCATTTGGCGACCATGCGAATTTGATCGAACACGCGCCGCATCGCGGTCGAATGGCCGACCATGTTGTCGAAGCCATGACGTTGACGCACGGTGCGGCGCAAGCTGTCGCGTTCCTCGGCCAGCGCGGTGCGCTCCTGTTCGACATCGAGCGATAAGCGCACGCTTTGACCGATCAGATTGGCGACGATTTCGATGAAGCGTACGCGCTCGTCGAGCAAACCGTCGTCCGGCTCGTCGGGCTGCACCGCCAATACGCCTTGCAAGGCGCCGCCGACCTGAATCGGCGCGGCGATAAACGGCAACGCAGGTTCGTAAAACCCCAAGCGATTGAGAAACCGCGATTCGTCGCTCAAACGCGGGATCGCCACCGTGCGACCGGTTTCGAGCATCATACCGATCACGCCTTCGCCGGGCTGGTAACGCACCGGCTCGTAGGCGTCGCTATCGAGGCCATAAACGGCATGCACCGTCAGATCGCCGCTATTGGGATCGACCACAGTCACCATGCCGCGACTCAGATGCCCGGTGATTTCCAGCGTGCGCAAGACTTCGCGCAAGGTTTGATGGAAGTCGAGCGAGCGCGATAGCACCTGCGAAACGCGGAACAGCGTTTCGTACAACGCGCGCAACAAGAGAGAGGATGGACTATCGCTCATAGATGTCGCCTCAATGGCAGCACCACCCGCACGCGACACCCCATGGACTTCGACGCGTCGATTTCTATCGTGCCGCCATGATCGGCGGCGACTTGTTGCGCCGCCGACAGTCCCATGCCGAGATGCCGCTGACCGTTGCGCTTGGTGCTGTAGAACGGTTCGAACACTTTAAGCTGCTGTGCAGACGGAATCCCCGGCCCGCTGTCTTCTATCGTCACTTCGAGCTCGCCCCTGGCGACGCTCGTCTCGGCGCGCGTCGTCACCGTCAGTTCGCGTTCGCGCCAGCCGCGCGCGCTCATCGCTTCGATCGCATTGTCGATCAAAGCCTTGAACAGAGAACGCAGCTTGTTCGGATGGCAGGGCAATAAGGGCAAGGTCGCTTGCGGTTTCCAGCTCACGCTAATGCCCGCCGCCAACAAGCGCCCGGTCGAGAGGTCGAGCACGTCGCGCAGCAATTCGTTGAGATTGCTCGATCCCGCCGCTTCGCGCGTTTCGAGCGGAATCATCGCGCGCAGTTCGTCCAGCGCCTCTTGTCCGGCGACCAAGGCGTCGACCAAGGCCATCGCCGTCGCATCGCCTTGGTTTTTACGACGTGCGAACATGCCGACCGCCGAGGCGATCATATTCAGCGGGCCTTCGAGGCGGAACGCCGCCGCCGACAAGGTTTCGCGCAAGGCGGAGACGCGATCTTCCTCGGCCATCACCGCCTGCAAGGCCGCCATGCGCGCCTTTTCATGCTGGATTCGTAAATGGGTGATTTCCTTGGCCACCAGCAACAGATAGTTGCGACCGCGACCGGCGAAGAACGCATCGGCGGTGCCGTCGTCCTCGCGCACGCAACTGCCCGAACACGAAAACCAACGCGGCGCTTTGCCGCCCGGTAGATCGAGCCGCACGTCGAGGTCGAGAAACGCATAGCCGGAGCTGCGCCGTTCTTTCGCCGCCTCGAGCTCCAGGCTGGCGCGTATCGCCGTCATCAACAGCGACGCCGGCTCGGCCATGCCGAGATCGGCTTGCAGCTTCTTGTATTCGTGATTGTCGAGCACCACGCGGTCGTCGACATCGAGCAAGGCGATCACCATCGGCGCGGCGTCGACCACCGATTCGATCAGGGCCTTTTGATTTTTGACTTGATATTCGAGGCCATGCAAAGCGGTGATGTCGCGATGCATGCCGAGATAGTTCAACACCGCGCCGTGGGCGTCGGTCACCGGCGAAATATTCAAATCGGCAAGATACTTGCTGCCGTCCTTGCGTCGGTTGACCAATCGCCCGCTCCACACTTCGCCGCGCGAAATTTGCAGCCACATCGATTTGTAGACTTCGCGCGGCGTGGTCTTGTTGGAGAGTATCGATTCGTTTCTCCCGGTCGCCTCTTCGGCGGAATAGCCGGTGACGCGAGTGAAGGCGGCGTTCACATAGACGATCGTTCCGTGCAAATCGGTGATCGAAATCGCCATATCCGCCTGATCGACGGTTTGTTGGAAGACTCGCGGATGAATTCTGGGAAACGATGGATCCGCTCCCTGCTGTATGTTTTCGGCTATCGCCCGATGTTGTGTCGTCGCCATCGCAAGCACCACCCTTAAGCTGAATTTTCGCGAAACGATGCAGATTTCGTGCCGCCTTTGATTTGCGACGACTATTCCATCGATTTGTCGGGATTTGTCGCAAATGCGACAGGACAAAAGTCGGCGCCGGCGCGACGGCTGCACGGCCTGCGTGCAGAAAAAGTCCCATATCGGTGCGGCGTTACGCGGATTCGCCCGCTTTCGGCGCGCCGTTGGCGGAAATTGGCACAGATCGTGCGATAGGCCGAATAGACAAAATCATTCTATTCGCCATGGATGCCCAACTCTCCGACACTCCCGCCATTGCCGGCGCGCCGCCAACGCCAGCGCCGAAGCCGAAAACCCTCAAGCATGGAATCGTTCTCGGCGCGTTCTGTCTCGGCTTCGGTGTGCTGCTCGCCGTCACGGACTGGATTACCGTCGACGACATCGGCGCCCGCGCGCTGGAGGATAGGCAAAACTCCTTGAAGCAGGTGATTCCCGACAGCCTCCACGACAACAATCTCGTCGCCGACGCCATCGCGATGAAAAACGCGCACGGTAAAGAGATTACGGTGTTTCGCGCGCGTAAAAACGGCAAGGTCAGCGGCGTCGCTTACGAGATCTTCGGCAGCGGTTACGCCGGCGAGATCAAGCTGATGATGGGTATCGACGCCGATGGCCGACTGCTGGGGGTGCGCGTATTGGCTCACCGCGAGACGCCGGGACTCGGCGACAAAATCGAAGTGAAAAAAGGCGATTGGATTCTGCGCTTTACCGGCCTTTCGCTCGGCAATCCGCCGCCGGAGCGGTGGAAAGTGAAGAAAGACGGCGGCCAATTCGACCAGTTCGCCGGTGCGACGATTACCCCGCGCGGCGTTTTGAGCGCCATCCGTAGCGGTCTGGACTTTTTCGCCGCGAACAAAGCGGCGCTGCTGGAGGCGAACTAATATGAATCCTCGCTACAAAACCATTATCAAAGACGGCTTATGGGACAACAACGGCGTATTCAGCATGTTGTTGGGCATGTGCCCGAGCATGGCGATGACGACGAGCGCCACCAATGGATTCGGCATGGGAGTGGCGACTGCCGTCGTTATGGCGGCGTCGAGTTTTCTCGTCGCCGTGTTCCGCAATCGAATCACGCAGGAAGTGCGGATTCCGGTCTATATCCTGATCGTCGCCGCAATGGTCACCATCGTCGATCTGACGATGAACGCCTGGATGCACGAGTTGTACAAGGTGCTGGGGCTGTTCATTCCCTTGATCGTTTCCAACTGCCTGCCTTTGGCCCGGCTCGAAGCTTTCGCCGCCAAATCGCCGGCCTTCCCCTCGTTGCTCGACGGCTTGTTTATGGGCTTGGGCTTCACCCTGGCGCTGACCGTCATCGGCGCAGTCCGCGAAATTATCGGCTCGGGCACCTTGTTCGCCGACGCTTCTTTGCTGCTCGGCCCGGCGTTCAAGACGATCGAATTGCGCTTGCTGCCGGCGAATGTCGGCGTGTTGATGATGATTTTACCGCCGGGCGGATTTCTGGTAACCGGCCTGCTCGTCGTCGTCAAACGCCTGCTCGACTTACGCGCCGGCAAAGAAATTCAAATGGGCGGCGCGCATAGCGTCGCCTGAGAATCCGCCAAAGGAGATAACGATGACGACTCATTCCTCCACGCCGTCTCCGTGTTCGCTCGCGGCTGCGCATATCGTCGAGGGCTATGCGCGTGTAGTGCGCACCGAAGGCGCTACGGTGTGGCTGGAGCCGGTGCAGACCACCAGTTGCGGCGGCTGCGTCTCGGCCTCGATGTGCAGCTCTAAGGGACTGGGCAGTATCGCCAACCGCATCGAGGCGCGGCGATTTCGCCTCGAACATCCCGACGGCGCGGAGCTTAAAGTTGGCGAGCGCGTCGTCGTCGGCGTCGACGATAGCGCCTTGATCAAGGCGTCGCTGATCGCCTATGCCATGCCGTTGGCGTCGGCATTGACGCTCGCCGGTCTTTCGCAGTGCGCGGAAGCAGACGACGCGACGACGATGATGCTGACCTTCGCCGGCTTGTTGGTCGGCCTGATCGCCATGCGTATCGGCGCGCGGCGACTTCGCGCGCGCGGCGAGCTTACGCCGCGCTTTCTGCGTCGGGACAACTCCGACGACACCCATCGCATCGCCTAGGAGAACCGTATGCAAGAATTCGTCATGATGATGATAGGCGCAGCCCTGGTGAATAATGTGATTCTGGCGCGCTTCCTCGGTCTGTGCTCGTTCATGGGCGTGACCACGCGCATCGATACGGCGGCGGGCATGGGCTTGGCGACGACCTTTGTG
>DATETD010000091.1:0-5053 GCA_035283885.1 Rhodocyclaceae bacterium | reverse complement strand
ACGATGCCTTGCGCTACCAGCAGCCGGCCATCGAGGAGTCGCATGCCGTCATCGCTATCGAGGGCGAATGGCCGCGCATTTTCGCCAATCGCGACGAAATGCTGCGGCTGATACAAAACCTGCTCGACAACGCACTCAAATATCGCATCGATGGACAAACACCCGAAATCGCGATCGCTTCGCGGTTCGATATGGACGAATGGGTACTCTCCATCCGCGACAACGGCGTCGGCCTGTTGCCCGGTCAGGAACTGCGTTTATTCAAGATCTTCGAACGCTTACAGCCCCGCAGCCGCTACCCCGGCGACGGCATCGGCTTGGCCTTATGCCGAAAAATCGTCGAACGTCATCACGGACGCATCTGGGTCGCCTCCGCAGGAGAAAATCGAGGCTGCACCTTCTTCGTCGCCCTGCCGTCGAATGCGGCAGCCCATCAATAGGAGCACCATGAACGACACCGCTCAACACGCAAAATCCATCCTAGTGATCGAAGACGAACCTGGCGATTTCGAGCTGATTCGCACCTATATGCGACTATCGGCGCTGAATCGCAACATCGTCCCAGAGTCCCTACACTGGGAAAAGACGTTACATGCGGGAATCGCCGCCGCTCGTCGCCATCGTCCCGATATCATCCTGCTCGATCTGTTGCTGCCCGATTCCTCGGGTCTAGCCACGGTGCAAACGCTGCACGCCGCCTTGCCGGATATTCCCATTATCGTACTCACGGGGCAAGACGACGATCGCCTCGCCGATGCGGCCTTGCAAATCGGCGCTCAGGACTATCTGATCAAGGGACAATTCGAGCACGATGCGTTGGGGCGCGCGATACGCCACGCCATCGTGCGCGCGAAGCTTGAGCAAGGGCTGGCGCAGAGCCAACAGCGCATCGAACTGGCGCTGTACGGCGCCGATCTGGGCTTGTGGGATTGGAACGTGACGAACGGCGAAACCGCTTTCAACCCGCGCTGGTGCGAGATACTGGGGTTCGCCGCCGACGAAGTCGCCGCCACTCTCGACAGTTGGAAAACGCGCATCCACCCGGACGATTTGCCTGCCTGCCAAGCCGCGCTCGATGGGCACTTGCTAGGAAAATTGTCGGGTTTCGAATCCGAACATCGCCTGCTTCACAAGGACGGTCGCTGGATATGGGCGTCGGTGCGCGGCCGAGCGGTGCAACGCGACGCCGAAGGCCATCCGTGTCGCGTGACCGGCACCTTGCTGGATATCAGCGGACGGAAAAACTGGGAGCGCTTACTGATCAACTATCAAATCACCCTAGAACAAAAAGTGATCGACCGCACACGTCAACTGCATGCTATGGCGATGGAGCTGTCGATGACCGAGGACCGCGAGCGGCGCACGATCGCCCAGGAACTGCACGACGACCTTTGCCAGATTCTCGCCGTCGCCAAGCTTAAACTCACTGCGCTCGAACTGCCTGAGGCGTGCGAGCCGCGCCGCGAATCGACGCAGCCACTCAAAGAGATCGAAGAGTTGCTGGATAAAGCGAGCAACTCGGTTCGTTCGCTGTCGCTGCAACTCAGCCCCCCCTTGCTGCATCAGTTCGGATTGATTTCCGCGCTGGAATGGCTCGCCGAAGAAATGCAGAAACTGCATGGATTGACGGTGCGCGTCTATGGCGACGAAACCAGCTTACCGTCCAACGACGCGCTCAATGGGTCGCTATTCCGCATCGTCCGCGAGTTGCTGAACAATGTCGTCAAACACGCCGGGGTCGGCGAGGCCGACGTGTCGATTACGCTCGAAGAGGAGCACCTCGTCGTTACGGTGGCCGATGCCGGACAAGGCTTCGACGCCCACCATGAACTCGCACCCTCGGCGCAGGGTGGCTACGGCCTGTTCAGCGTGCGCGAGCGCATCGGCTTCATTGGCGGCAAAATGCACATCGACAGCCGACTCGGAGAGGGCACGGTCGTCGAAATGAGCATCCCCTTAAACATAATTTCGGATGGCGACCCCAATGATACGACTGGCGCTGGTTGACGATCACAAGATAGTGCGCGAAGCCTTGCGCGAAATCTTGCAGCGCGAACCGGACATCGATGTCGTCGGCGAAGCCGGTTGCGGAAAGGCCGCGCTGGCGCTGGCGCAAGAAATCTCGCCCGATCTAATGGTTATGGATATTGCGCTGCCGGATATCAGCGGCATAGAGACGACGCGCCGTATCGTCGCTTCCCATCGCCATATCGAGGTGCTCGCGTTATCGACGCATATCGACCGACGATTCGTCGTACAAATGATGGCCGCCGGCGCCAAGGGCTACATCAACAAGGCCGCCGGTCGACACGAATTATTGCAAGGCATACGCGCGGTCGCGAGCGGAAAATCCTATATATGCCCGGATATCGCCCATATGCTCGCCAACAGCCCGCGCACCGAACATGAAAGCGGCAGGGGCGCGACTCTGGGAAAACGCGAACTCGATGTGTTGGCGCTGATCGCCGAAGGTCGCACCTCCCCTGAAATCGCGACCCGCCTGCATATCGCCACCGGCACCGTCGAAGTGCATCGCCGCAACATTATGCGTAAACTGGATATGCATAATATTGCCGAACTCACCAAATACGCGCTACGCCGCGGCTTGATTTCTTCGTGATGGCGCCTCAGCCCGCATTTTTGCCCTTCTGCCACAGTACATCGCTGCCGCCTTGCGCCTTATTCAGCCAGCGGCCCATGACAAACAGCAGATCGGAGAGTCGATTGAGGTAAAGTCGGCTGACGGTGGATACGGCCTCGTTCTCGGCCAAGGCCACAACGACGCGCTCGGCGCGACGGCAGACGCTGCGCGCCAGATGCGTCAGCGCCGCGGCGCGGCAACCGCCCGGCAGGATGAATTCCTTGAGCGGCGCCAGATCGGCGTTGTAGCGATCGATGGCTTGTTCGAGGCGTTGCGGCTGGCTGGCCTTGAGCAAGGTCGCGCCGGGAATGCACATCTCCCCGCCGAGATCGAAGAGATCGTGCTGCACCCCGATCAACAATTCGCGCACGTCGTCGGGCAGTTCTTCGCACAGTATCAGCCCCAGCAAGGAGTTCAATTCATCCACTTCGCCTAAGGCGGTAATTCTCGTGGAATCCTTGCGCGTGCGCGAACCGTCGCCCAGTCCGGTGCTGCCGTCGTCGCCGGTGCGCGTATAAATTTTCGAAAGTCGATGTCCCATAGGTGTATTGTGATTTATGTGTTGGAAAGCGGGGAAATTCCGTGTGCACTGCGGCGAGTTTCGGCCAGGATGTAAAAGTCGGCGCTGGTGAGACGGATAGGCAGCGCCTCAGTGTCGCAAAATCCGCGCCAGAAAGGTCTTGGCGCGTTCGCTGCTCGGCGCATCGAAAAATTGGCCTGCCGGCGCATCCTCGACGATTTCGCCATGATCCATAAACACCACGCGCTTGGCGACTTTGCGCGCAAAGCCCATTTCATGCGTCACGCAAACCATGGTCATGCCTTCTCGCGCCAGTTCGACCATCACGTCGAGCACTTCGCCGATCATTTCGGGGTCGAGCGCCGAGGTCGGTTCGTCGAATAGCAGGCAGATCGGGTCCATCGCCAGCGCGCGTGCGATCGCTACGCGTTGTTGTTGGCCGCCCGAGAGTTGACCGGGGAATTTCTTGGCGTGCGACCGCAGGCCGACGCGGTCGAGCAGCGCGAGGCCGCGCGCGGCGGCTTCGCCCTGGCTGCGGCCCAGCACTTTGATTTGCGCCAAGGCGAGATTATTCTCGACGCTCATATGCGGAAACAGTTCGAAATGCTGGAACACCATACCGACGCGTGCGCGCAGACGGGGCAGATCGGTGTTGGGGTCGCCGACCGAGACGCCGTCGACCAGGATTTCGCCGTGCTGGAACGGTTCCAAGCCGTTGATGCACTTGATCAAGGTGGATTTGCCCGAGCCGGACGGGCCGCAGACCACCACCACTTCGCCCTTGGCGACTTGAGTGCTGCATTGGTTCAGCACTTGCGTCGTGCCGTACCATTTCGAGACTGAGCGGATTTCTATCATGGCTGTATTCAGCGAATAATCGCGACGCGTTTTTGCAATTGCTTGACCGCCAGCGATAGACTAAAGCAGATGGCGAAGTAGATCAGCGCCGAGAGCACGATCATCTCCACCGGGCGGTTATAGTTCTTGCCGACGACATCGGCGGCTTTGAGCATGTCCTTGGCGCCGATGGCATACACCAGCGAGGTGTCCTGGAATAGTACGATGGTTTGCGTCAATAAAACGGGCAGCATATTGCGCAGCGCTTGCGGCAAGATGACGTGCATCATGGCTTGCGCGTGGGTAAGTCCGAGCGCATAGGCGGCGTCGACTTGGCCGCGCGGGATGCTTTGGATGCCCGAACGCATGATTTCGCAATAAAACGCGGCTTCGAACGCGGTGAAGGTGATGATCGCCGAGGTTTCCGCGCCGACCGGGCGGCCGGTGATGAAGGGAATCACGAGGAAGAACCACAAAATCACCAGCACCAGCGGAATCGAGCGCATCGTATCGACATAAACGCCGGCGGCGCGCGACACGAGCTTCAGCGGCGAGAGCCGCGCCAGCGCCAGTAGGGTGCCGATGACGATGCCGACGCTCATCGCGATCAGCGTCAGCCGTAGCGTGAACAGCAGACCGTCGCGGATAAACGGCAGACTCGGTCGCCAAACGCTGAAGTCGAATTCGCCCATAGCGTTTTAGTGAGGCTTGCCGATCAAGCCCGGCACGCGCGTACGCGCTTCGATCCAGGCCATGGCGCGGTTGGCGCTAAAGGCGCAGACGAAATACAGCAGAGTGACGGCGAGGTAGGTTTCGATGCCTTGTTCAGAATCTTCCTGCATCTGCCGTGCCTGGAAAGTCAATTCGAGTACGCCGATGGCGAAGGCGACCGAGGAGTTCTTGAATACGTTCATGAATTCCGAGGTCAGCGGCGGAATCACCACGCGCAAGGCTTGCGGCAGCAGAATATGGCGATAGGCTTGCGGCAAGGTCAGGCCCAGCGCCAAAGCGGCGTCGCGCTGGCCGCGCGGCAGGCTCATGATGCCGGCGCGCAC
>DATETD010000090.1:0-12382 GCA_035283885.1 Rhodocyclaceae bacterium | reverse complement strand
GGCGGCGGCGCCGTCGGCGCGGCGGCGGGCATCGCGCTGGCGACGGATCGGCGCGAGCGCCGGAGCGAATACGCCCAGGCGCCGAACTACCGGCAACCGCTCGTCGTATCGGCCCCGACGCCGCACTACGAACGCTACGAGCGCTATGAAGCCGAGCGCGACTATCGCCATTATCGACCTAGCCATCGCCGCCATCACCATCATTGGCGGCGCGACTCGCATCGCCATTGGGATCGCGATCGCTATGATCGCTGGTAAGGTCGGGTAACAATCCGTCCCGCCGGCACCGACTTTTGCGGCATTGCGCCAAAATCCCGTTCGGGCGTAGAATCGATCCGTCCATTACGATAGACTCCGCGCTATGCCCGCCAGTTGGTCCATCCGTCATTACCTGATCGCGCTGGTGCTTGCACTGGCCTTACCCTTGGTCGGATTGCTGGCCTACTCGCTCAACGACAACTACCAACAAGCGTTGGAACAGGCCAAGGCCAGCAATCATCGACTCAGCGAACTTATCGCCGCCGACACCGCGCGTTTTATCCAGGAATCGCGCGGTTTTCTCGAAGGCTTGGCGCAGCGACCGCGCATCCGACAACACGACCCGCACGATTGCGATCCGCTGCTGGCCGAAATCAAGCAGCTGTTCCCGCGCTTCGCCAACTTGGCCGTGACGGATCGCACCGGACAAATCGTCTGTTCGGCGCGCGCGTCGCTCGGCGCGCGTCTGCCGTCGGTGAGCGCAATGCAGTGGTTCGACGAAGTACGCGCCGCCAACCGCTTCGTGGTCGGCAAACCGCACCTCGGACCGATCAGCAAAAAATGGGTGGTGGTGCTCACGCAACCGTTTCACGACGCCGACGGACACTTCGACGGCTTGATCGGCTATTCGCTCGATCTGGCCGGCTATCGCCCGCTGGCCGAAAGCACCGAATTACCGCCCGGACTGCATGTGCATCTGATCGACAGCCAAGGCGTCGTCCTCAGCGGCATTCGTATCGATCCACGCGAAATCGGCCAGCCGTTTGCCGATCGCCGCGCATTGGACGCCGTACATAGCGTAAATTCGGCCATCGTCGGCGAAAAAGAAAGACAGCGACTGGTGGCGCGCGCTGCGATTGCGGGAACCGATTGGCAGGTCATCGCCACGCGCCCGGCAGAGGCGGTGCTCGGCGGACTGTGGCTGCGCGCCAACCGCCAATATCTCGGCGCCGCCTTCTTGATACTGCTCGGATCGCTGGCGGCGTCGTATGTCGCGCACCGCATCGTCCGACCGGTGCGGCGCATCGCCTCGACCGCCCGCCGCGTCGCCGACGGGCAACTGGCCGAACGCGCCGCCGCCGAAGGCCCGCGCGAAATCGTCGCCGTCGCCGAACAATTCAATCGCATGCTCGACGTACGCCAAAAAACCGAGGCGCAGTATCGCAATCTGCTCGAATCGGCCTCGGATGGCATTATCGTAATCGACGAGCGCGGCGCCATCGTCCTCGCCAACGAGCAAGCAGATGCGATGTTCGGCTACGAACGCGGCGAACTGCTCGGCAAACCGCTCGACGTGCTGATCCCGCAAGACAAACGCCAGGAACATATAAATTGGGTGGCCGCCTACCTCAAGCACCCGGTGCGCCGCCAACTCGGACGCCTGCTGCGCGGCCAGCGTAAAAACGGCCATGTCTTTCCGTGCGACATCGGTTTAAGCCCGCTGCAAACCGAAGACGGCCTGCTGGTGTCGGCGATCGTTCACGATCTCAGCGAACGCGTCGAATTCCAGCAACAACTCGCCCATCTGGCGCAGCACGACGCCTTGACCGGCCTGCCCAACCGCTCGCTGCTGCTCGACCGTCTAACGCAAGCGGCGGTGCGCGTCGAGCGCAACGCCGGACAAATCGCAGTGCTGCAACTCGATATCGACGGCTTCGGCGCGCTTAACGATTTCTACGGCACGACGACTGCCGACGCCATCCTCAAAAGCTGCGCGACGCGCCTATGCGCCCACCTGCGCGACACCGACACCGTGGTGCGCTCCGGCTCGGACGAATTCATCGTCGTGATCGAAGACGCCGCCGCAGAAAACGCCGCACTGCGCTTTATCGACCGCTTGCATAACGAATTCGTGCGCCCGCTGCCGATCGACGAACGCGAACCGGTGCGCATTCGACTCTCGGGCGGCGTCGCGCTGCATCTGAGCGCCGACGCCGATATCGAGGCTTTGCTGAAAAACGCCGATCTAGCGACGATACAAGCCAAACGCGACGGCGGCGATGCCGTGCGCTTTTTCGAAGCCGACATGGACGCGCGCGCCAGCCAACGCATCAAGCTCTTGAGCCATTTGCATAACGCCTTGGAGCGCAACGAACTGTTTTTGCATTATCAACCGCAGGTGGAGCTAGGCGGCGCGCGCATCGTCGGCGTCGAAGCGCTGCTGCGCTGGCGCAATCCCGAACTCGGCCTAGTCTCCCCGGCCCAATTCATCCCTTTAGCCGAAGAAAGCGGCTTGATCGACGCCATCGGCGACTGGGTATTGCGCCAAGCCTGCGCCCAAGGCGCGCAATGGCGGCGCGCGGGCTTGCCGCCGCTCGTCATCGCCGTCAATCTATCCACGCGTCAATTCCGCCAAAGTCGCCTGGTGGAGCGCATTGAAGACATTTTGCGCGACAGCGGACTGCCGGCGCAGCATCTGGAGCTCGAAATCACCGAGGGCATGCTGATGCAAAACCCCGAACTCGCCACCGCCACCTTGCATGCGCTGCATCGCCTCGGCGTGCGCATCTCGATCGACGATTTCGGCACCGGCTATTCGAGCCTGTCGTATCTGAAACGCTTCCCGGTGCATGCGCTCAAGATCGACCAATCCTTCGTGCGCGACCTGCCGGGTAATACCGACGACATCGCCATCGTCACGGCCATCGTCTCGCTGGCGACCAGCCTGCGCCTCGGCGTCATCGCCGAAGGCATAGAAACCGCCGAACAGCATGCCTTTCTGCTCGGCTTGAACTGCCCGCTGGGTCAAGGCTATCTCTTCAGCCGCCCGGTTGCGCCCGAAGAGATTGCGGCGAAGTTGGGCGCACAGTCCTCAAGCTGATCGATCGGGCGGCGGGGCCGAAAGCAAGGCCGCCACCGGCTCGGTATGTCGCGCGGCTTCGCTCACCACCACGGCCTCGCCTTCGATCACGACGCCGACGGTTTCGCGCTCGCCGGGTGCAGCGTCAAAACCGGCGCCCTGCATCGACCGTTCGCGCAACGCCCGCCTCAATGCGCGCGTTTTCCACCAAAAACGAATCGCAAAGCCGAGTCCGAGCGCCGCCAGCACGGCAAACAACACGAAAGAAAACGCGATCGCCAGCGTCAAAAACAGCAGGCCCAAGGCCCATGCGCCGAGCCGCCCAATCAAGGAACCCATCGCCCGGCTCATGCGGCGGCTTTCGAATCGATGATGATCGTCACCGAGCCGTCGTCAATCGAGCTTAGTTGTATATCGACGCCGAAAACGCGCCGCCGCAGCAAGCGCCGCGCCATCCATTCGAGGTCGGTCGACCGATCCTCGACGATCCGACCGTCCACCCGCACGGCGGCTTCGATAACGCGTTGTGCGACAACTCTCATGGCGGCGCATCATAGCGAGTTCGCACCGACTCGGCTACTGTTGCTCAAGGATATAAATGCGCCAACGCCAAAACGCGACTTGAATTCCAAACGCACAGGATGGACGGCTTGTCAGCGATAAGCGCCGCCACGACTCGACGATGTTCGTGAAATCCGTTTGTCGGGCTTCAGTGTCAATTGCCATTCCAGCGCCTTGCCTTCATCGGTATTGAGAGTCACTTTGCGACCCGTCGACTCTTCGCTATCTTCCATCCGCGGCTGCCAGACACGCAGCAGGTAATCGCCGGCGGGCAGATTGTCGATGCCGGCAATACCGTCATTTTTCGTTTTGCCGAAATAGGGCGTGTCGGTCACATAGACATAGCCCAACATCCAGTCGTGAATATTGCAGCCCAACACCACCACGCCCGCTTTATCGAATAAGACAGGCGCCGATTGAGTCCCGGCATACAGCGGCAGTTCAAACTTTTTCGCGACCGAAAACGAATAGACGTGGTGGCGGATATTATCTTTATTGGGAAAATGGACAAGAGTATTGACATACACGACCTTGACGTGAGGAACGAAATCCTTGTCGATCTGATCGACCTCGTCTTGCGTCTTTTGGGGCGGTGGAATTTTTCGGGCATCCAGCGGCAGTGCCGAAATAACCGCGTCTTCGACCGGGCGCCCGGCCTGGTCCTTGACGGCAGCCGTAATTTTTCCGGCCAACGAAGATTGACTCCATGCCGAAAGAAACGCCAGCAGAAACGCCAGCAGAAACGCCGACAGTCCCGGCTGTAAGCGACATCGATGGATCGCCCGGATGAGTTTTCTAAAAATCATGCTGAAGGCCGACCGTGGTCTGTGTGCGCTTGTAATCGTTATTACCGGCGCCATGAGTGCGCCAGTGCTGCAAACTCAGGCTCAACTGCCAGTCGCGCGCCGGCACGTAACGGGCTGCCAGACTCAAGCCTTGAGTTTTTCCGCTGAGTTTATAGGCGATGAAATCGCTACCAAAGACCGGATCGCCCGCAATGGCGGTCGACACCGCTCTTATCGTCGAGCCCCGATGGATACGAGTCGACGCGACCAGGTCGCCATCGCGCAACAGATACGTTGCATCGAGCCAGCCGCTGTTACTCCATGCATATTCGACGCCCACATTCAAATTGCGGCCACGTTGGCTGAAGACATCTCCGGAGACGCCGGCGATCCGCTGCGCCAGATCATGGGCGGTGCGTCGCTCCCACCGATAGTCGGCATACAGGCTCCACTCTTCAGTCAAGCGCTTGCCGGTGCTGAAGGTCAGTTGTCGAAGCCAACCATTACGGATGCTGTTCGCGAAATTGAGTCGCGTTGCCGACCACGCGACACGAGTCCAGGGCGCGAATGGCCCAAGCCCCCATTTCCGCCGCCCGCTTAATTCGCCAGTCAGCGCATAATGATCCATGCCCTCATAGCGATCATAGGCTTCCGCCGACCATGCGCCGCGAAAACCCAGGTCACCGCCGCTCTCGAATGGCCACAACGTCGCGGTCGATGCGAAGAAGTTGAGCGCCTTGTCGCGGGCAATGTCGGAATCGAAGGTCGAGTTATTGAGGTTGTTGTCGTGACGTTGCGTAAGCCCTGCCTGAACATTCCATTCCGCAGCGTGAGCGCCCATGACCGATAATGCGGCCAAGGCTACGCAACATCGACGAACGCCCGTGTGACGCAGATAGTTCATTTCAATCCTTCCTGACCAATTTCCAAGGTGAGGCCTCTGCCCAGCGAACGAAGTCGTCGGCAGCCAGCGGGCGGCTGATGTAGTAACCCTGCGCCAGATCACAGCCCATGTCGCTGAGCATTTGCATCGTCGCCGCATTTTCTATCCCTTCAGCAACGACAGCCAGCCCCATATTGTGCCCCAAATCGATGGTCGACCGGACGATGGTTGCGTCATCCTTGTCGGTTTCCATATTCGTGACGAAGGACTGGTCGATTTTGATCTCGGAAACAGGCATTTTTTTCAGGTACGCGAGAGAGGAATAGCCGGTACCAAAATCGTCAATCGACAAATGCAACTGCATTGCATGGAGTCGCGCCAGGATCGTCATGGCTCTGCCGGGGTTGCCCATGATGGCGCTTTCGGTTATTTCCAGAGACAGCCAGTACGGTGCGGCATCGTAAGTCCGCATCAATCCGGCGAATAGTTCCGGTAATTCGGTATTGATCAGATCGCGCGCCGAAATGTTGATGGAAATGGTCAGCGGCAGATTTTGCTCCTCCCAGATACGCCGCTGCCGCAGGGCTTCTTCTATTACCCAGCGGGTAATGGCGCGAATGAAGCCGGTGTTTTCGGCATAGGGGATAAACAAATTCGGCGGCACCAGGCCTCGTCGCGGGTGTTTCCAGCGCACCAAAGCTTCGGCTTGAGTGATCGTGCTGCTGGCGATATCCACCTTGGGTTGGTAAAACAGTCTCAGCTCACCATGATCGACGGCATGACGTAATTCGGCCATCAGCGACAAGTGTTGTTCGTCTTGCTCCTCATAGATCGGATCGAACACGACATAGCCGCTGTTGTTGCGTTTGGCGACATACATCGCCATTTCGGCACGGCGCAGCAATACCTCGTTCTGATCACCCTGTTCAGGACAGGTAACGATACCGATACTTCCGCCGGCAATCAGCTTTTGCCCCTCAAGCAATACCGGCT
The DNA here is from genome assembly GCA_035283885.1 of Rhodocyclaceae bacterium. Classification (GTDB taxonomy): domain Bacteria; phylum Pseudomonadota; class Gammaproteobacteria; order Burkholderiales; family Rhodocyclaceae; genus DATETD01. Next base: position 6,102 of record DATETD010000090.1, on the reverse strand, counting down.
CCTCCAGGCAAATCAGCAATTTCTGCGCGACATTGATGGCGCCTGCGGCGTCACTGCCCGGCAACAACAACGCAAATTCATCCCCTCCCAGTCGGGCCACCGTATCGGAATCGCGCATCAGACTGGATTGCAAACGCTCACCGACTTGTTTCAGCAATTGGTCGCCGCTCCCGTGACCCAGAATGTCGTTAACTTCCTTGAAACGATCCAGATCCATCAACAGCACCGAGAACTGCGTGCCGGTCCGCTGAACGACGCCCAGCGCCTGCTTCAGACGGTCATTGAACAAGCGGCGATTGGGTAGGCCCGTCACCTGATCGCGATAGGCCAGATCGCTGATCCTGGCCTCGCGGGCGGCCAAACCAGTGTTCATATGATTGAAAGCGATAGCGAGGCTGCCGATTTCATCAACCCGGTCCGTCGCCGCAGTACGCGAGTAGTCGCCGCGCTGAATGTACTCGGCCAGCGAACTCAGTTCGCGCAAAGGCCGGGTGATGCTGCGCGCAATCCGGTCGCTGGCCAGCAAGGCAGCCAGCAAAGAAAGACCGCTCACCATCAGCAATATCATCTGCAAGCGGCGTAATGGCGTCAACGCCTGATGCAACGAGCGCTGAAGCACCGCAACCATGGTGATGTCTTCGCGAGTTTCCAGCCGCGAGCTCAGTGTCACATAGTCCTCTCCCGCCACAGCCAAGGTGCTGGCCGGCGATAGCGTCGGCACGGCAGGCAGAGTATGCGTGAGTTCGAGCGCAGTCGCCTTGGGTAGCGTACTGGCCAGCATTTGCCATCGATCGGCGGATCGGCGCCGACTTAGAAAGGATACATCCAACGTCGTCAAGGTTTTCAGGTTGCCTGCAAACTTCTCGTCGATATGAAAGCCGAGCACCAACCAGGCAATCGGCAGCGGGGCCCGCACCGGAACCACAACCATCTGATACAGTCGGTCGCCCGCCATGACCATCGCACTCGCCCGCCCCTGGCTTTCGGCTCGTTCGATCAGCTCGGGAAATTCAAACTGGCTACCGGCTGGATTCGTTTGCAACGCATCGGCGATCAGGCGATTGTCGGTACCCACCAGCATCATCAAATCCGCATCGATGCGCGCGCCATGATTGCTCAGCGCCGATGCGATGGTGGCGCTATCCCCGGAAGCAATCGCGCCGCGAAATGCGAAATCGGACGACAAAATGCTGGATGACTGAACCAGTTGTTGCGTGTTGTCCTCGCGCAACAAGTTGAACACAAGCTCTCCCGCCGTCAGACTCAGGCGTATATCATCGTGTGTACTTTTTGACAAAACCGTATTGATCGACACCAGAAAAATGATCTGCACGACAATCAAAAGTAGACCGAAGGCGAAAACGAGCCGGGAATGAAGTTTGCGGATTTTCATGCGTGAGCGCCCAACAACAATTGACAAGAGTATCCAGTAAATGTTTGCTGCACATCGAGTCCACACGAGACCGGCACCACCTTAACACAGACCCCGCCAGGTCGAGAGATCAGTGCCGGGCAATTCGTCCGCCGGAAGCCGTCCCGCCAGCGCCGACTTTTCATGCTCGGCCCATCCCCCCCACCGCCTTGCCGCATCGCCGCAAATCCGGCGCGATATCCCTGCCCCAAGCGCCGAAATTAGAATAAACTCGGCGGCATCGTACTGCTGATTAGCGACTCGCCATATCGGATCTACTTGTCGATATAGCGCGTCGATATAACTTGGAAGCCATGGGATGACTGCTAACGACATCATAGATTCGATTCTCGCCAGACATGGCAACGACGGCACGCGTTTGATGCAGATTTTGCGCGAAACGCAGGAGGCGCTCGGTTGGCTCGCGCCCGACACCTTGACCGCGATCGCCGCCGGCGTCGGCTGGCCGCGCGCCAAGGTCGAAGGCACGGCGAGCTTTTATAGTTTTTTCCATCTCGAACCCAAGGGGCGTTACCGCATCCTCTGGAGCGACAACATTACCGACCGTATGCTCGGCAATATCGACTTGATGCATTCGATGTGCCGGCAGCTTTGGCTGGAGCAGGGGCGTGTATCCGAGGACGGCCTAGTCAGCGTCGACACCACCTCGTGCACCGGCATGTGCGATCAAGGGCCGGCGCTGTTGGTCAATTACCGCGCGGTGACGCGCATGACGCCGCAGCGCGTCGCGGAGATGGTCAAGCTGATCCGCAATCAAGTGGCGCTCGAAGAATGGCCGGCGGAGTGGTTTGCGATCGACAACAATATCCGCCGCGCCGACATCCTGCTGGGGAACAACTTGCAGCCCGGCGACGCCTTGCGTGCGTGCGTGGCGCGCGGGCCGGAGACCGGCAAGGAAATCGCCTCGAACGAACGCTCCTGGCGCGAAGCCATCGTCGCCCATCCCGGCCCGATACTGACGCTCGACGAGATCAAGATTTCGGGCCTGCGCGGGCGCGGCGGCGCAGGGTTTACCACCGGCTTGAAATGGGAGGCGTGCCGCAACGCCGCCACACCCGATGGCGATCCGCAACGCTATATCGTTTGCAACGCCGACGAAGGCGAACCCGGCACCTTCAAGGATCGCGTCTTGCTGACCGCGCAACCCGACCTGGTGTTCGAGGGCATGACCGTCGCCGGTTATGTAGTCGGCGCGACTAAGGGTTACCTCTATCTGCGCGGCGAATACCGTTATCTGCTCGACTCGCTGAATGCGGTGCTCGAACGTCGGCGCAAACGCGGGCTGCTCGGCAAAAAAGTCGCCGGTCAGGCCGGGTTCAATTTCGAGATCGAAATCCATCTGGGCGCCGGGGCGTATGTCTGCGGCGAAGAATCGGCCTTGATCGAATCGCTCGAAGGCAAACGCGGCGTGCCGCGCAATCGTCCGCCGTACCCGATCACCCACGGCTTTCTGAACCGCCCGACGGTGGTGAATAACGTCGAAACCTTTGCCGCCGCCGCCTTGATCGCGCTCGAAGGCGGCGCATGGTACAAGACCATCGGCACCAAAAAATCTTGCGGCACCAAGATTCTGTCGGTCTCGGGCGATTGCGAACGCCCCGGTATTTACGAATATCCGTTCGGCGTCAGCATCGCCCAGGTGCTCGAAGATTGCGGCGCGGTCGATGTGCAAGCGGTGCAAATCTCCGGCCCCTCGGGCGTCTGCGTCGACCGTTCGGAATTCAAACGTCGCATCGCCTTCGAGGATATTCCGACCGCGGGCGCCTTGATGGTGTTCGGCGCGCAGCGCGATATGTTCGAGGTCGCACGCAACTTCGCGCATTTCTTCGCGCACGAATCCTGCGGTTTCTGCACGCCATGCCGCGTCGGCACCTCGCTGCTCAAGAACTGCATGGACAAGATCGCCGACGGTCACGGCTCGCAGCACACGATCAACGAAATCTATCAAATCAATCGCTTGCTGCAAATGGCCAGCCATTGCGGCTTGGGCCACACCGCGTGCAATCCGATGTTCGACACCTTGAAGAAATTCCGACCTGCTTATGAACAACGCTTGAAATCGCTGGATTTCGAGCCGGCCTTCGATCTCGATCAGGCCGTAGCGCAAGCGCGTCAGGTGACAGGTCGCAACGACGCCGCCGCCCATTTGGAGACCGAAGCATGAACGAGCTAGCCGTATTCACGATCGACGGTCGCGATGTCCCCTTCACCCCCGGACAGACCGTGATGCAGGCGGCGCTCGCCGCCGGGGTGTTCATTCCGCATTTATGTTATCACCCGGAATTCAAACCGCATGGCAGTTGCAAGCTATGCACCGTCAAGGTGAATGGCCGTCCGGCCACCTCCTGCACCCTGCCGGCGGTGGCTGGACTCGAAATCGAGAGCGAAATCGAGGAAATTCAGGATAAACGGCGCATGTTGCTGCAAATGCTGTTCGTCGAAGGCAATCACTTCTGCCCTTCGTGCGAGCAAAGCGGTCGTTGCAAGCTGCAAGCGATGGCGTATCAACTCGGCGTGATGTCGCCGCATTTCGATCACTTCTTCCCGGATCGTCCGGTGGATGCGTCGCATCGCGAGATCATGCTGGATTTCAATCGCTGCATTTTGTGCGAACTGTGCGTGCGCGCGTCGAGCGAAGTCGATAAGAAAAACGTGTTCGCGCTCGCCGGACGCGGCATCGGCAAGCACCTGATCGCCAATAGCGAATCCGGCAAACTCGCCGACACCGATATCGACGTGCATGACAAGGCCGTTTCGGTGTGCCCGGTCGGCGTGATTATCCGCAAGCGCGTCGGTTTCAATATCCCGATCGGCCAACGCGCTTACGATAGCGCGCCGGTCAGCGAACAGTTTGCGTCGCCACTTCCGGAGCACAGCGTATGAACGCCGCCACAACTATGACTATGGCTACGACAACTACGCCGCGCCGCAAATTCCGCGTCGCCACCACCAGCCTCGCCGGTTGCTTCGGCTGCCATATGTCGTTTCTCGATATCGACGAGCGGATTTTGCCCTTGCTCGATCTGGTCGAGTTCGACCGCTCGCCGATCACCGACATCAAACATTGCTCGCCGTGCGATGTTGGCCTGATCGAAGGCGGCGTCTGCAACGTCGAAAACGTGCATGTGCTGCGAGAGTTCCGTAAGAATTGCAAGATCCTGATCGCGGTCGGCGCCTGCGCCGTCACCGGCGGCCTGCCGGCGCAACGCAACCATCTGGATTTACGCGATATTCTCGAAGAGGTGTATCACAGCGAAGCGGGCTTGGCGCGCGGCAATATTCCGAACGACCCCGAATTGCCGCTGCCGCTCGACAAGGTGCATCCTATCCACGAAATCGTCAAAGTCGATTATTTCCTACCGGGCTGCCCGCCGTCGGGCGATGCGATCTGGAAATTCCTCACCGATCTGCTGGCCGGGCGCACGCCGCATCTGGGGCATGGGCTGTTGCAGTACGATTGACCGATTGACTACGCCAGCCGTCTCGCCAGCGCCGAGTTTTTGCATGCGCAAGCCGATCCCCCGCCCGATTGGATAACGACCTCTCATCGACTGCGACACTCAACCTATCAATCGACTTATTGGACACCGCCATGAGCTTCGAACTCGAAACCGCCTCCCATCCCGAAACCCTCAAGCGGGTGGCCATCGACCCCGTCTCGCGCGTCGAAGGTCACGGCAAGGTCACCTTGCTGCTCGACGACGACAACAAGGTGCATCAAGTGCGCCTGCATATCGTCGAATTCCGCGGCTTCGAGAAATTCATCCAGGGCCGCCCCTACTGGGAAGTGCCGGTGATGGTGCAGCGCCTGTGCGGCATCTGTCCGGTGTCGCACCACCTCGCCGCCTCGAAAGCGATGGATATGATGCTTGGGATCAAACAGCTCACGCCTACCGCCGAAAAGGTGCGGCGGCTGATGCATTACGGTCAGATACTTCAATCGCATGCGCTGCATTTCTTCCACCTGTCCTCGCCCGATCTGCTGTTCGGTTTCGGCTCGGATGCTGCCCGGCGCAATATCGTCGGCGTGATCGCCGCCTATCCCGAAATCGCCAAAAAAGGCGTGCTGTTGCGCAAATACGGCCAGGAAGTGATCCGCATGACCGCCGGCAAGCGCGTGCATGGCACCGGCGCGGTTCCGGGCGGGGTGAATAAATCCTTGAGCGCCGCGGACCGCACCGCGCTCAAAAGCGAAATTTATCAAATGGTCGCGTGGAGTCGCGATGCGGTAAGCATCGTGCGCGAGTTGTTCGAGAAAAATCTCGACGACTACAACGCCTTCGGGCGCTTCAAATCCAGCGGCATGTGCTTGGTCGGCGCCGACGGCGCGATGGATTTGTATCACGGCGGACTGCGCGCGCGCGATGCCGACGGCAAAACGCTGTTCGATCATTTCGACTACTCGCGCTACTGGGATGTCATCTCCGAAGAAGTCAAATCCTGGTCGTATATGAAATTTCCGTTCTTCGCCAGTCTCGGCCCCGAAGCCGGCAGCTATCGCGTCGGCCCCTTGACGCGCGTCACCCACTGCGACCATATCGCGACGCCGCTGGCGAATAAGGAGCGGATCGAATTTCTTTCGTTCGACAACGGCAGCGCCGCCGGCTCGACGCTCGGTTATCACTGGGCGCGCATGATAGAAATGCTGCATGCGGAGGAAAGCATCAAAG
>DATETD010000089.1:0-10915 GCA_035283885.1 Rhodocyclaceae bacterium | reverse complement strand
GCCGACTTGCGCTTGCCACACCTTGGCCCAGACGCTACGACCGGGGAAGTCGACTTCCACCAACACATCGCCGCCGTCCTGAGCGATCACCGGGTCGATCGGCATATCGGCGAAATCGTTGTCGCCGTAATGCGCGTGTTGATGACCGTCGCGGTCTATCGTTTGGCGGAAATACCCTTGGCGGTACAGTAGGCCGACCGCCACGAAGGGCAAACGCAGATCGGACGCGCCTTTGCAATGGTCGCCCGCGAGGATGCCCAAGCCGCCGGAATAGATCGGCAGGCTTTCATGGAAGCCGAATTCCGCGCAGAAGTAGGCGATCAGATCGTTGCTGCCGAGTCCGAGTTTTTGCTGAGTCAGCGGCGTAGTCGTCTGGTAGGCGTCGTACGTGGACAGCACGCGATGCAAGGTGCCGAGGAAAACGGGGTCTTCGCCGGCATCGTCGATGCGACGCTGTTCGATGCGTTTGAGGAAAGCCTTAGGGCTGTGCTGGGTGGCGCGCCACAGACCCGGACTCAGGCGCGCGAACAGCGCGCGCGTGGGGCGGTCCCAGCTATACCAAAGGTTATTGGCGAGTTGCTGTAGCCGCGAAAGATTTTCGGGAATCTCGGGGTTGACTTCGAGTTGATAGCGAGTGCCGGGCATTATTCGTATCCTTGCGTGGGTCGGAAATGAGTGGGAAGAGAAGACGGAGTCGTTGTAATGGTTATATAGAAGGGCAAATATCGAGGTCGATGCGTTGTTCGACGTCGGCTTGAGGCGTCCAGGAAAGTACGATGCAAACGGCCTGCATCAGCCTTTCGAAACCGGCCTCCGATTGGGACACGGTTCTATGGGCTTGGGCGCTGAGAAACACCGGCTGCGAGCAGGCGATGCGTATTGCACCGCGCATTTCCGAATCTTCCAGCACGATGCGTTGCAAATTGTCGCGTTGCAGCGGCTCGCCGAAACCGCCTGGAATACTGTTGTCGGCCAGCAGATAGCGACCGCCGTAACCGTCGCAACTCGGCATCGACAGGTTAAGCTCGGTTTCGAGGCGGGACGGCAGATTGTCGCCTTGCGGCAGCAAGGTGACGGTTAGCGTCGAGCCGTCGAGCCGGTAGGTTTTTTTGAGCTGCCAGCCTTCGTTGCCGTCGGCGATCCAGGTTCTTGCATCCGGCGTTGCGGCATAGGTAGCGACAATCCTCTGCGCGCCGTCGGCGCGGCATGCGCGTTCGACGAAAATTCCTCGCGGATGGATATCCGGGATGGCGTCGGCAGCGGAGATGGCGTGCGAGCGAAAATCGGTCAGACATTCCGCCGCGCATCGCCCCAGACGCGCATGATAGGCTTCGCCATAGCGGCGCAAGGTATCGCCCAGATTGTGGTGCAATTTCAGCGAAGAGAGCTCAATCAGTGCGGCATGGCCGTCGTCGCGCACATAGGCGTGCAAGGCGCTGTTGCGCAACACGGTTTCGTCGCAACCGTCGCAGTCGAGATCGCTACGTTCGATCGCGGACGGCGTTATATGCTGCGCCAATTCGGCTTCGAGCGCCAGCAGGTTGTTCCAGACGGCGCGGCGCAAATGAGGCAGATATAGCCCGCCGAACATGCCATGCCAATAGGCGTCGTTGGCCTGCGCGCGGTGCAGGTATTCCTGCATCGCGGCGCTGCGTAGCGACGGCGGTAAGGCGGCGAGGCGCTTTGATACGGACAGCATGCGCTTATGCATCCAGTTGGCTTCGGGGTAGCGCGACATGAAGTTGCGCCAGATGCCGCCGCGCAGAAAGGGTTTATGTGCTTCGAAACGTCCGGCGGCTTTTTCGGTTTCCACCAACAGTCGATAGGCGTGGGCGCGTGGCGCAGGCAAGGTCCATTCGTTCATCTCGATGTAAGAGGTGTTCGGCAGATAGACGATGCCGCGCGTCGCTTGGCTGGCGTGATACTCGGCGAAGGTGGAGGTGCGGATCAAGGGCGACGCCAGCACGCCTTCGACGAACTGGGTCAGCCATTTTTTCTCATAAACCCATTCGTAAGTCTCGGGCCAGATACCGAATTTTTCGATATCGTCGAAGTAGATCGAAGCGCGGCGGCCACGGCGCGCCAAGTCTTCGAGCCAATTGACCGCTTCGGCGGCGGGAGAGAACGGCAGGCGGTAGCGCGCCGCTTCGGCGATCGGAAACAGGTCGAGACGCTGCCCGTTTTCTTCGGTGCTATAAAAACTATCGAGACGCGCGGGGTCTTCGCCGGCGCAGAGAAAATGGTAATCGTCGACCGCCGCATAGCGGATGCCGGTTTCGACCAAGGCCGGGACGACCGAGGATTCCCATACACGTTCGGTCAGCCATGCGCCGGTCGGGCGCACGCCGAAACGGCGCTCGATCTTGTCGGACAGGGTGGCGATTTGCGTCACGCGGTCGCGATGCGGGATCGCCGCCAACACCGGCTCGCAGTCGCCGCCGCCGAACCATTCGACCTGACCGCGGCGCGTCATCGCGGCAAGTCGCGCCATATCGTCCGGAAAGCGCTTGCATAGCACATCCAGCAACCAGCCCGAAAAATGCACGCCGAAGCGGAATTCCGGGTAACGCTCCATGATGCGCAGGAACATGCCGTAACTGCGCGCATGGGCGTCGTCGATCACGTTAGGGAAATTGCCGACCGGTTGATGGGCATGCACCCCGAACAGAAGAGCGATGGTCATGAAATTTAGTTGATGGAGTCGGTGACTCGGCGCATCGATCCGCCCTCCGCACTACTGGAGCCGCCGGAAATCGGCGTATCCAGTTGCGCGGGCGGATCGATGTGCAGCAAACGATACAAGCGCGCCAGGTTGCGCCGGTACAAGCTGTCGAAGCTGGCGACGGCGGCAGATGGGTTGTAATCGCCGAACCACCAGAACCAGTCGGAACTTTCGCAAATCGCGAGTTGTACTTCGGCGTCGTCGATTTGATCCTTGTTCAAGCGACCGCTGGCGACGACTCTATCGTAGCTTTGCTTGGCGGCGCACAGCAAGTCCCAGGCGAGATTTTTATGTTTGTCGCCGATCCAGGTCGACATCGTGCCATAGACCCAACTACCGGCCGTGAGTCGCGGCAACACCTGCACCGGAGGCGGTTCCGGTCGTGCGAGAATTTCGGCGTAAGTGGTGGTGTTGATTCTGGGATGCGCGGCCAGCAGGCTATAAAGATCCTCGAAGAAATAGTAACCGTTATAGGGGTAATATTCCCAGGCGTTCTCGCCGTCGAGGATGATGCTGACCACGGTTTTTTCGTCGGCGGGGGCGCTGTCGAGTATGCCTTCGAGCTGGGCGATCAGATGCTGGGCCGCGTCGCGTCCATGCCATTTGGCGTAATCGAAACCGATGAGATCCGACAGGCGCTCGTCGCGGAAGAACAAGGTCAGCCCAGGGGCTTTTTCGAGGCGATAGGGTTTGTACGCCGCGCGCGGGTCGTCGATATGACTGACGGCCAAGCTGTGCTTCAACACGCCTTCGCCGCTGGCGATCCAACGGCACCCGCTTTCGGCCAGATGCTTGACGAAGGCTTCGGACACCGCGCCTTCGGCAGGCCACATGCCGGTCGAGGGCGCGCCGAAACGGCGGGCATGACTGGTGCGAGCGGCCTGAATATGCGCGAGTACGCGGCTGCGACCGCCCGGATAGGCGGGGGCGAACGGCAGCGGCGCGTCGGGTACGCCGTCCAAGGCGCTGCGGAAATCGAGCATCAGCGGCGACAGCGGATGGGTTTGCGGCGTCGACGAGATCTCAATTTGACCGCGTTCTTCGAGCGCGCGCCAGCGCGGGATCAGGCCGCCCACTAGTTCGCCGATGCTGGTCAGCAGTTGACGCCGGTCGCTGGCGTCGAAGCCTTCGCTCTTGGTCATCAAATTGGCGATCAAAGGATTGCGTCGCCGCTCGGTCTCGCCGGTCCAGGCGAGGTGATACCACGTCACCAAGTCGGAGAAGTACGCGCCCGACAGGTAGGCGTGAGCGGTTTCTCCTTCGCGCGCCAGCAATTGGTAAAGATCGTGCAGGCGTTGGTAGCACGGGAAGGGCGCCAGCATGGTGGCGTAGCTGCTGCGGAAGCAGGCTTCGAGCAGCAACTGGCGGTCGGCGTTGGTGATGCGGTTGAGATCGGGGGCGGCCAGCATGCGCAGCAGCGGATCGCGAAATACGCCGTCGGCGAATTGATGGGCGTAGTCTTCGATCTGATCGAGCAACACCGGCACCAGATTCATCACGCAACGGACTTTCGGGTGTCGCTCCAGATGCGCCACCATGTCGACGTAGTCCTTCATGGCGTGCAGATAGACCCAGGGCAGAACGAATTCGCCATGGGTCGCGCCGTCGGCCATGCCGTGGCGGACTTTACTCGGCGCAGCCGCCGCCGCCGCAGCCGCAGCCGTATCGTCAGCGCCGACTTTTATGGCGCCGTGGTCGCGGTAGTCCGGTTGATGCATATGCCATAGAAACACTAGATCAAGTTTCTTCATGCGGTTGTCACCTCTTGTTCGTGGCGATAAAACAACGACCCGCTTGGCGCGCCAAGCGGGCGGGAAAATAAATCGAAAAACTTAACGAATGTGATGCGCTTGCTGGCCGAGCATTTCCGGGGTGACCAGCGTTACGCCGTTCTCGCTCACGTAAAAACGCTTGCTGTCCTGCTCCGCATCATAGCCGATGACCATGCCGTCGGGCACGCGGCAATGTTTGTCCATCACCACGCGCCGCAACTTGGCGCTACGCCCGATATCGACGTCCGGCAGTATCACCGAATCCTCGATCAGCGCATAGCTGTGCACATGCACGCGCGAGAACAGCAGCGAATGGCGCACGGTGGCGCCGCTGATGATGTCGCCGCCCGAAACCATGGAATCGACCGCCATGCCGCGCCGTCCGTCGTCGTCGAAGACGAACTTGGCCGGCGGCAGTTGTTCCTGATGGGTCCAGATCGGCCATTCGTCGTCGTACAGATTCAACTCGGGCGTCACCTTGGTCAGCTCCATGTTGGCTTCCCAGTAGGCGTCTATCGTGCCCGCATCGCGCCAGTAGGGAATGCCGGTGCTGTCCATGCCGACGCAGGAGTCGACGAAGTTATGAGCATAGACACGATAGCGCGGGATGCAGTGCGGAATCACGTCCTTGCCGAAATCGCGCGAAGAGCCGGCGGTGTCGTTATCGCGTATCAATTGCTCGTAGAGGAATTCGGCGTTGAACACATACACGCCCATACTGGCTAGAGCGCGATCCGGCTGACCTGGGATGCAAGGAGGGTCTTTGGGTTTTTCAAGGAAACTCGATACGCGCTTTTCGGCATCGATATGCATTACACCAAAAGCAGTCGCTTCGGAGCGAGGAACGTCAATGCAAGCGATAGTCATGTCCGCGTTGTTTTGCACGTGTTCGTGCAGTAGCTTGGAATAATCCATTTTATAGACATGGTCGCCTGAAAGCACCATTACATACTTGGGTTGATTGCGGCGGATCAAATCGAGGTTCTGGAACACCGCGTCCGCCGTGCCGCGATACCAGTCTTCGCTGAGTTGCTGCTGGGCTGGCAGGATATCGATGAACTCATGGAAGCGGCCATCGAGGAAGCTCCAGCCGCGTTGCAAATGTTGGATCAGGCTTTGCGCCTTGTACTGCGTAGCGACGCCAATGCGGCGGATGCCGGAATTGACGCAGTTGGACAGCGTAAAATCGATGATGCGGAACTTGCCGCCGAACGGCACGGCAGGCTTCGATCGCCAGTCGGTGAGTTGCATCAAGCGGCTGCCGCGTCCTCCAGCCAGGACGATGCCAAAGGTTGAGCGAGCCAACTCGCTGTTGCTGATCAGTCGCCGTTGCGTGCGCAGACCGGATTTTTTTACTTCTGCATTCATAGGTAGTGACTCCCTTACGGATTACAATCGACACAATATCAAAAAATTCATCGAAATTATGAGCGATCTTACATTTGGTTCACTGTTAGGTGTTGGCGATCACGATCCTTTTTCTGTCTTAGGGCTGCATAGGGCGGAGAAAGGCTGGAGTTTGCGGGTGTATCGCCCGCATGTCGCCGAGGTTTTCGTCGAGTTGTCTGATGGGGCGTGGGCGCCATTGACGCGCCGCCCCGGCACGGTCTTGTTCGAGTGGTCAGGCTGCGCCCCGCCGCCCAGACCATGCCGACTGCGTTTCGACGGCGCGGTCGAATATGACTCTTACAGCATCCTGCCTTACATCCCCGACGACGACGTTTATCTGTTCAATTCCGGACGCTTACGTCAGGCATGGCATACGCTGGGGGCCTTGCCCGAGGTTCGCGACGGCGTCGAAGGCGTGACCTTTCGCGTCTGGGCGCCGACGGCGGAACGGGTGTCGGTGGTCGGCGATTTCAACCATTGGGATGGGCGCAGCCATCCGATGACGATTATGGGCGCCTCCGGCGTGTGGACCTTGTTCATCCCCGGACTGCCTCCCGGCGCGCTCTATCGTTTCGAACTGCGTCAGTTCGGCGGAGCGCTACGGATCAAGTCCGACCCTTATGCGCGCGCCTTCGAGAAACGTCCGGCTTCGGCCTGTATCGTCGCGCCGCGTTCGCAGCATGTCTGGTGCGACCAGGCGTGGATGAACAAACGCGCGGCGAGCGATTGGCTGGTGGCGCCGATGAATATCTACGAAATCCATCTGGGAAGCTGGAAACGCCCCGCGGACGGCGGCTTCTATAGCTATCGCGAGTTGGCGGGCATGTTGACGCCGTATGTGCTGCAACAAGGTTATACCCATGTCGAATTCCTGCCTTTAATGGAGCATCCGCTCGACGAGTCCTGGGGCTATCAATGCACCGGCTTTTTCGCACCCAGCTCGCGTTTCGGTTCGGCGGACGATCTGCGTTTCTTGATCGACAGTCTGCACCAAGCGGGCGTCGGCGTGATCCTCGACTGGGTGCCGGGCCATTTTCCGTCCGACGATTGGGCCTTGGCGCATTACGACGGCACCGCCTTGTACGAGCACGAGGACGAAAAACAGAAAATGCATCCGGATTGGGGGACGCATATTTTCAACTATGGCCGCAACGAAGTGCGCAGCTTCCTGCTGTCTTCGGCCAATTACTGGCTCACGGAGTTTCATATCGACGGCCTGCGCGTCGACGCCGTCGCCTCGATGATTTATCTCGATTATTCGCGCAACGCCGGCGAATGGGTGCCGAATCGCTACGGCGGGCGCGAAAACCTCGAAGCGATCGCTTTCTTGCGCGAACTGAACGAGATGGTGCATGGCGATTTCCCCGGCGCCTTGACCATCGCCGAAGAATCGACCTCGTGGCCGATGGTGTCGCATCCCACCTGGGTAGGCGGGCTGGGTTTTTCGATGAAATGGAATATGGGTTGGATGAACGATACGCTCGACTATCTGCGTTTCGATCCGATCTATCGGCGCTTCCATCACGAACGCCTGACCTTCGGTCAGATTTATGCCTATAGCGAGAATTTCGTCTTGCCGCTGTCGCATGACGAAGTGGTGCATGGCAAAGGATCGCTCTTGGGCAAGATGCCGGGCGACGAATGGCGGCGCTTTGCGAATTTGCGCTTACTGCTCGCTTATCAAACGGCGGCGCCCGGTAAAAAGCTGCAATTTATGGGTAACGAGTTGGGCCAATCGTGGGAATGGCGCACTCACGAGGAAATCGCATGGAATTTATTGCAGTACGATTTCCATGCCGGCGTCCATCGTCTGTCGCGCGATTTGAACCATTTGTATCGCAACGAAACGGCGCTGCACGAGTTGGATTTTTCGGGCAAGGGCTTCCATTGGATCGATTGTCACGACAGCACTCAGTCCGTGGTCAGTTGGCTGCGCATGGATAAACACGGGCATCACGTCGTGGTCATTCTGAATTTCACCCCGGTGCCGCGCGAAAACTACCGCGTCGGCGTGCCTAAGATCGGCCATTACAAGGAAATTCTGAATAGCGACTCCGCGCATTATGGCGGCAGCAATCTGGGCAATCGGGGCGAGGTGCTGGCCGAGGATAGGCCTTGGATGGGGCAAGCGGCTTCGCTGGTCTTGACCTTGCCGCCGCTAGCGGCATTGATCTTGACGCCGTGCTAGGCAAGCTAACTGTGCACAGCGCCGCCGCTGATCCGTTCGATGCCGGCCAGATCGCGTTGCGAAACGACTCGATCGAACCCGGTTTCGCACAATAATCGGCGCACGGCGGCGGCTTGGTCGTAGCCGTGTTCTATCCAGAGTTCGCCGTGCGGCGCGAGGTAGCGCGGCGCATCGCGCACGATGTGCCGGATCGCGTCGAGGCCATCCGCGCCGCTCGCGAGCGCGTCGGGCGGTTCGAAACGTAGATCGCCTTGCTGCAAATGCGGATCGGCGGCGGCGATATACGGCGGATTGGCGAGGATTAAATCGAAGCCGCGAGCATCGAGTGAGTCGAACCAGTCGCTGTGCAGGAAATGCACGGTCGCGCCGAGGCGATTCGCATTATCTTGCGCCACCGTCAGCGCGGCGGGCGAAACATCCAGCGCCGTCACGGTCGCATGCGGTCGTTCCAAGGCGACGCTGATCGCGATGCAGCCGCTGCCCGTCCCCAAATCCAGGATGCTATCCGTCCCGTCAGCGCCGACTTTTGCGAGTGCGATATCGACCAGCAATTCGGTTTCGGGACGCGGGATCAAGGTCGCGGGCGTGGTGCGGAAGCGGCGACCATAGAACTCGCGCTGGCCGAGTAGATAAGCAATCGGCTCGCCGGCGGCGCGGCGCTCGACCAAGTCGGCGAAGGCCTGCGCTTGCGCGGCGTCGAGGGATTCGTCGTCGTGAGTCAGTAACCAGACCGGCGTGCATTGCAGCAGATCGGCGAGCAGCAGACGCGCTTCGTTCGTCGGCAATCGTCCGCGCGCCTGGGCCAGTGCGGCGGCAATTGCGGTCATTGCGATTATGAGGCTAGCGCCGCGAGCAGTTCGGCTTGGTGTTCGGCGGTCAGCGCAGCGATCAATTCGTCGAGGTCGCCGTCCATGATCGCATCGATTTTGTACAAGGTCAGATTGATGCGATGGTCGGTGATGCGGCCTTGCGGGAAGTTGTAGGTGCGGATGCGCTCGGAGCGGTCGCCCGAGCCGACCAGCGATTTGCGCGTCGAGGCGATTTGTTGCTGCTGCTCGCGCAGTTGTACGTCCTTGATGCGCGCGGCGAGCACCGACATCGCCTGCGCCTTGTTGCGATGCTGCGAACGATCATCCTGGCATTCGACGACAATGCCGGTGGGAATATGCGTGATGCGCACCGCCGAGTCGGTTTTGTTGATGTGCTGGCCGCCTGCGCCCGAGGCGCGGAAGGTGTCGATGCGCAGATCGGCGGGATTGATATCGACGTCTTCGATCTCGCCCGCTTCGGCCATGATCGCCACGGTGCAGGCCGAGGTGTGGATGCGCCCTTGCGCTTCGGTCGCCGGCACGCGCTGCACGCGATGACCGCCGGATTCGAACTTGAGTTTGGAATAGACGTTGGCGCCTTCGACGCGCGCGATGATTTCGCGAAAGCCGCCGAGGTCGGATTCGTTGTGCGAGACGATCTCGACTTTCCAGCGCTGGCGTTCGGCATAGCGGCTGTACATGCGGAACAGATCGGCGGCGAACAAGGCCGACTCGTCGCCGCCGGTGCCAGCGCGAATTTCGAGGAACAGGTTTTTGCCGTCGTTCGGATCGCGCGGCAGCAAGGCCTTTTGCACTTCGAGCGCGAGTCGCGTCATTTCGGCGCTCGCAACCTCTTGCTCGACTTGCGCGAGCTCTTTCATTTCGGGATCGGCGAGCATGTCGGCGGCGCTCGCAAAGTCGGCGCTGGCGCGACGGTAGGCATGGAACAGTTCTACCACCGGCTGGATTTCGGCATGTTCGCGCGTGAGTTTGCGGTAGCTGTCCATATCGCGCGTCGCGTCTTCGCTGCCGAGACGCGCATCGATCTCGGCGAGGCGTTCGCTGAGTTGCTCCAGTTTTTCTAGGATGCTGGTTTTCATGGTCTTCGAGAATATGGGATCGATCCTGCTACGCGGACGGCGTCGGCGCTGCAGGCGCTTCGGTGCGCGCGATGCGCTGCACGGTGTGGCGGACTTCCGCCGCCAACAACAGTTCGGTTTGTGCGGCCGGGCCGGTGATTTTTTCGTCGAAATGTAGATGACCGGTGGCGTCGACGCGCAGGATTTCGTTGTCGATCAGATTGCGAATCACGCTGGCGAACTGCGATTTTTCCGAGAATTCGGGCGAGTTGAATTCGTACAGCATCGCCAGGCGTTGCGCCAGCAAGTGGCTGGAATTTTCGAGCATCGCGCTGGTCAGCTCGCCGCTGCCATGGTGCTGCAACAGGGCCAAGGTAAGGAACTGGCGCTCCAGCATCGGTCGCACCAGTTCGCCGAGATGGTGCAGCTCGGGGCTGGCCTCGCTATTCGGCGGCGGCGCGCGCAGCAAGTCGGTTTCGCTATCGAACAAAATCAGGCCGCGTGCGATCAGCGCCTGTTCGGTTTGCGCTATCACCGGGTTCAGCGTTTCGTTGTCCCACGGCAGGAACAACTCGGCGCGCATGAGGCTGTAAATGCCGCGTATCGCCTCGTGCGCACGTTGGCGGTGCAGCACGCGGTTATGGCTGACCAGGCAAGCCATCAGCGCCGGCAAGGCCAGCAGATGCAATACGTTGTTGCGGAAGTAGGCCAAGAGCGCCGCCTGCTGCGCCGTGGCGTGGATCAAATCGCCGAGCGGATGTTGTTGGCGGTGGACCAGATCGAGATGCAATGCATAATCGACGATTTCCTCGGCGGATTGACGGCAGTGAATGATCGATACGGAATACGGAGTCGCATCGAGCAGATACTGCATATGCTCGATCTGGCGTTGCAGCAAGCGCGCGTCGGCGGTGTGTTTTGGCGTAGAGAGTAGCGTCAATGCCAATAGATTGATC
>DATETD010000088.1:0-2340 GCA_035283885.1 Rhodocyclaceae bacterium | reverse complement strand
TATACTCAGGCGCTACTCGCCGCCGTGCCGCTGATCGAAGCCATGCGCGCAGAAAACCGCGCCGCGCCGCGCACCGTAGGCGGCGATATGCCGTCGCCCGCCAACCCGCCGAGCGGCTGCCATTTCCATCCGCGCTGCCCGCAGGCGATGCCGGTGTGCAAGCTGAAGTATCCCGACGAGGTTAAGGTCGGGGAGGGGCATGGGGTGAGGTGTTTTGCGGTGGGGTAGCCGTCTCGCCAGCGCCGACTTTGAAAAAGCGGCGTCACCGATTAGACCCAGGCGCGCGTAGCGCTTGCGTCGCTAACGCTTCCATAAATCGCTTGCCTTGATCGGTCCGCGATAGACCTCGGTAAGATTATATTTTCATAATTCGATAATCCAACAGCACCGCCAATTCCTTATTTCCCTGCGTCAGCAACTGTATGAATCCGTAAACGCTATCCATTCCGTTATCCGCGAGCGGGATGCCGTAGATTGGGTATTTTTGGCTGACGCTACGCAGCAGTTCGTCGCAATAGCGGTCTTCGAATTCGCTGCGATACAGGTTCGCAAACGATTTCAGCGTGCCCATGGCGGCGATAAGCAGCGGTGGCGGCAGGGCGTTAAGCGACTTAACCGATCCCGATCTATTCGTTATAACGTTCAGGCATCGGTTCTGCATTATTCCTTGCTCGCCGCGATGTCTATCGTCAGTTCCTGGCCTTCCAGCGCCGCTTGCGCTGCTTGTATCCGCTCCGACCATCCGTCGCCCAGCATGCGCCTTTCGTGTTCGGAGACAAACTCGCCGCGGCGAACGAGCAGTGCGCCCGAACTTAATTGCACCATCTCGACCAGCGCGCCGGCGAATTCCTTGCCGAGGCTGACTTGTCCGTTCTTGCCGACGGTTTTGTAGATGCGGTTTTCTTTGGTGGCGAGCATGATTTTTTCCCCGTGCTGAGTGTATCGACAGTATAAGATAGGAATTTAGGAAATTCTATGGATGGGATTTTTCCGCCGGTGCACGGCGTGCGTCGATTCGACATCTTGCGACCGCCGCTACCGCCTATCCGTCTCGCCAGCGCCGACTTTTCAATATCGCTGCTTGCGCACGCCTAGGCCGATAACCGATGGCATGTCCGCGTTTGCGATGAAAATGCGCGCGCTATGGCATGGCGGCGCAATTCGCACCTCGGGTGGTAAACTCGGCCTCGCTACCCGATAATATATTTAATTCATACAATGAAGGAATTCTTCGAATGAATCTTCCTCCCTTGCTCGAACGTTACGCCGGTCTTTCTGCGGAGTCGAAGCGCGTCGTCGCCATGATCGCGCTCGTGGGTGGCATGCCGGGGGGCAAGACCCGCTTGGTCGAGTATTTGCGTGCGGCGCGCGTCAAGTCTAGCAGTGGCGCCTTTTTTTCCGGCAGTTCTATCTTGGATTTGTTGTCCGAGTTGCACGAGTCGGCCATTCTCATACCAACGGACTCCGGCGAGTCTATCGTCGCCAGGGCGGTGGCGTCGCAGGCGATCGGTGCGCTGGCGGCGAGTGGCGAATTGGACGAATTTTGCAATGCGATCGAATCCATCGATCCGCCTATTTCATATAGCGGATCGATTCGATTGCGCAATTATCAGCAGGGCCTTATTCGTTTGAGATTGACGTTGTTGCGCGGTCGCGAGCCGGTTGAAGTGAATAATCGGCTGGCGCTTTGTGCGGAGTTCTACGAATTCAAGAAGTTGCATCCGTTTATCGAGTTTTTCGGACGACCGTTCGACGCGGAATTATTCGCTTTTCTGCATCCCGCAGTCAAAGAGATTGTCATGGCGATCTTGTTGGCGGACAGTCGCGACCGCTTCGAAGACGCGCCGCCGCTGCGCGAATGGCTAGAGCGGACGGCGGTCGATGTTGCGACGTGCAACCCTGCGCTACTGTTGGCGCAGGCCGAGGATTGGCTGCTGTGCGGTCGTTTGGATCGGGTTGCCGCCGCGATGGCCTCGCGGCACGATGGTGTCGCTTGTGCCTGGCGCAACGCCGCCTTGCTGGTGGGTGGCGACGTGGGCGCCGCCGTCGGCGGTTTCGAGGCGGCGCTCAAATTGCTGCGCCAAGAAAGCGGTAAACGCAACAGCATTTTCGACGGCCTGTGCGGCTACTTGTACGTACTAGCCATGCTGCTGGGCGACGACGATAAGACGAAAAGGAAGGCCGAGACGTATCTCCAGCTGGCGTTGCGCGAACCCCGACTGCCGGCAAATCCATTTTGTCGTCTCGATTTCTTTCTGCAGGCGTCAGCCGGCATTCGTCAGGCCAGCGAGCTTAAAACCCAGGGCCAAGCGACGACGCCGTTGGCGCAGTTGTTCTCGC
>DATETD010000087.1:0-6818 GCA_035283885.1 Rhodocyclaceae bacterium | reverse complement strand
GTCCATTCAAATAAACCTAGAAAAAGCAGTTGTCCACGAAATACACGAAAAGCACGAAAAGAATCAAATACATATCGCTCGTTTGACGCTCACCCGACAGGTGAATGGATTCTTTACGCAAGCTATTGTTTTTGTTCGTGTCTTTCGTGATTTTCGTGGACAATGGATGTCTTTGGAATTAATTCCATTCGAGATTCGGCAGTTCGATGAAGGCGCGGCGCACGCCTTCGCCCCACTTTTGGCGCAAGATCTGCATATACGGATCGAGTTCGTCGAAGCGGCGCGTGAAATTGACGCGCAGACTGTCGCGCTCGTAGCACAGCAAGTCGATCGGCAGGCCGACCGACAGGTTCGAGCGCATCGTCGAATCGAACGACACCAACACGCATTTGACCGCCTCGTTCAGGCAGGTGCTCGGCGTGATGACGCGGTCGATGATCGGTTTGCCGTATTTGGTTTCGCCGATCTGAAAATAGGGCGTTTCATGCGTCGCCTCAATGAAATTCCCTTCGGTATAGACCAGGAACAAGCGCGGCGCTTCGCCATGAATTTGTCCGCCGACGATGAAGCTGGCCGAGGCGTCGACATTGGTCTGCGACAGATACGGCCCGTCGCGATGGCGCACCTCGCGCAAGGCGGCGCCGACCAATTCCGCCACTTCCCACATGGTGCAGACCGTCATGAGGTTGGCGCCTTCTTTCGGGCGGCGGATCGCATGCTCCAGCAGGTTGATCGTCGCCTGCGTCACCGCCAGATTGCCCGAATTCACCAGCGTAATCACGCGGTCGCCTGGGCGTTCGAACACTTTCATCTTGCGGAAGGTCGATATATTGTCCACTCCGGCATTGGTGCGAGAATCGGAGGCCAGCACTAGGCCGGCGTCGATCATCACGCCTACGCAATAAGTCATTTTTCTGCTCCTGTGGTCGTAAAGGGCGCGACGCTAGAGGAAGTTTGAGTTTGCTGCAAGCTTTCGATTTCGTTCGGCCAGTCGTCCATCGACCAAAAATATGTCCGAGTGATCTCGTCGCCGATCGCGTAGATGCGCGCCAATGCGCCTGTCAAGTATTCGTGCAGCCCGGTCGCCATGATGTCGTCGATGCTGCCGTGCATGAGTTCGGCATGGAGCATGCCGACGCGGCGTCGCAGTTCGCCGCCGCGCGCGCCGCGGTGACCATTCAGGTCGCAGACGACGCGATCGAGTTCGACCAAACTGGCGTTCAAGGATCTCGGCATATCCGCGTTAAGTATCAGCAGTTCGGCGACGCGCTTCGGGGTGATCGCGTCGCGATAGACTTTGCGATAGGCTTCGAAGGCCGACACCGAGCGCAGCAAGGCGCCCCATTGATAGTAGTCGGCGACGCCGCCGATATCCTTGAGGCTGGGCAGCAAAATATGATATTTAACGTCTAGTATGCGAATAGTATTGTCGGCGCGTTCGATGAACGTGCCGAGACGGATGAATCTGAAGGCGTCGCCGCGCAGCAAGGTGCCGTAGGCGATGCCGCGCGATAGATGCGAACGCTCTTTGACCCAATCGAAGAACGCCGAAACGCCGTCGGCAGGAATCCCTAGGTCGCATTTTTCGCGCATCAGCAACCAGGTATGGTTCAGCGCTTCCCACATTTCCGAGGTGATGGCGCCGCGTTCGGCGCGCCCGTTTTCGCGCGCCGAGTTCAAGCTGCTGACGATGCTGGACGGGTTGGATTCGTCCAGCGCCATAAAATGCAGCACGGCGTCGGCGGTGATTTCCCGATGGCGTTGCCGGAATTCGTAATGCAGCCCGCTGATCGACAGGATCGCGCTCCATTCTTGATACGGTTCTTGCGTCGCATGTTTGAGCAGCGACATGCGATAGGTGATGTCGAGCATGCGGGCGGTGTTTTCGGCGCGCTCCATGCTGCGCGCCATCCAGTAGAGGCGGTCGGCGGTCGATGAAAGCATCTCAGTTCTCCAATACCCAAGTGTCTTTGGTGCCGCCTCCTTGCGAGGAGTTGACCACCAGCGATCCTTCCTTGAGCGCAACGCGGGTCAGGCCTCCGGGCGCCATCGCGACATCTTTGCCCGAAAGCACGAAGGGACGTAAATCGATATGGCGCGGCGCAATCCCTCGATCGACGAAGGTCGGGCAGGTCGAGAGCGCCAGCGTCGGTTGTGCGATGTAGCCTGTCGGATCTGCGATAATTTTGTCGCGAAACAGGCGAATCTCTTCTTTCGACGCCGCCGGTCCGACCAACATGCCGTAGCCGCCCGACCCTTGCACTTCCTTGACGACCAATTCGGGCAAACGATCGAGCACATATTTGAGATCGTCACTCTTGCGCAATTCCCAGGTCGGCACATTGGCGATGATCGGTTCTTCGCCGAGATAGAAACGGATCATCTCAGGTACATAAACGTACATCGCCTTGTCGTCGGCGATGCCGGCGCCGATGGCGTTGGTCAGCGTGACATTGCCTTTGCGATAGGCCTCGAACAAGCCCGGCGCGCCGAGCACCGAATCGCGGCGAAAAGCGAGCGGGTCGAGAAAGTCGTCGTCGATGCGGCGGTAGATCACATCGATGCGCGTAGGTCCCTGCGTGGTGCGCATATAGACGTAGCCATTGCGCACGAAGAGATCGGAACCTTCGACCAGCTCCACGCCCATTTGCTGCGCCAAAAAGGCGTGTTCGAAATAGGCGGAGTTGAATTGCCCCGGCGTCAGCACCACCACGGTCGGCTCGTGCACGCCGACCGGCGCGACGGCGCGCAGGTTTTCGAGCAACAGATCGGGATAATGCTCGACCGGGGCGATCGCTTGGCGCGCAAATAGTTCGGGCAGTAGCCGCATCATCATCTTGCGATTTTCGAGCATATACGACACGCCGGAGGGCGTGCGCAAATTGTCTTCGAGCACATAGTATTTCCCCTCATCGGCGCGCACGATGTCGATGCCGGCTACATGGCAGTAAATCTGCCCCGGCACGTCGACGCCGATCATTTCGCGGCGGAACTGGCGATTGGCGAGCACGTATTCTTTGGGGATTTTCCCTGCTTTGAGGATATTTTGTTCGTGGTAAATGTCGTGCAAAAACGCATTGAGCGCCTTGACGCGCTGGCTCAGACCCGACGAGAGCATCGCCCATTCTTGCGCTGGGATAATCCGCGGCACGATGTCGAATGGAATCAAGCGCTCCTTGCCGGCGTCCTCGCCGTAGACGGCGAAGGTGATGCCGAGGCGATGGAACGCCAGATCGGCTTCTTCGCGCTTATGCTCGATGGTCTGCGGCGCGGTGGTGGCGAGCCAGTCTGCAAACGATGCGTAATGCCGACGCGGCGCGTCGGCGGCCAAATACATTTCGTCGAATGGAGTTTGCATGGTGCGTCTCCGGTTGTGAGTCCGTTGGATACGGAGTACAACGCAACGCACAAAGCGTGCCGATTGAAATTTGGCGCGCTACGCGCTGAAATCTGCGCCGTTATCCTGACATGTATGAAAGTGCGCCTCGGTTTGGTGCAAGCGATCGACCGATATGGCCCCATTTGCGAGCATAGCGGGGGCGACTTAGCTCATTTCGACCGTAGGCAAAGTCGGCTCTGGCGGGACGGATATCCCCATTGCGTCGGCGACACCACTCTGAGCATCTCGTGCAGTGTGGGGATTGCGCTGTATCCCGACGATGGACAAGAAGATACGCTGATGCGCAACGCCGACGCGGCGATGTATGCCGCCAAGGCCAATGGCCGCAACAATTTCCAATTCTTCAGCGCGGACACCAATCTGTGCTGGCGTCATCCTAGTTTAGGCCAGGTTCCACTACTACGATGCTCTGCCGCGTCGCGCCTCGAATGCGGTAAACGCATTATGGATATTCTCCCTCAGGTCATTGTCGTCCCACGGCTTGGTGAAGAACTTGTAGATCGCACCGCGATTGATGGCGTCGGTAATCGATTCGAGGTCGGTATAGCCGGACAGAACGATACGAATCGTCTCCGGATAGAGATCCTTCACCCGCGACAGAAACTCGGTACCATTCATTTCGGGCATGCGTTGATCGGAAACAACCACCTGCACCTCATGCGTAGCGAGAATATCGAATCCCTCGCGCGCACTGCCGGCGATATGAATTTCATAACCTTCGCGGCGCAGAACCCGCTTCATCGCGGAAAGGATGCCCACCTCATCATCGACGATCAGCAGGGTTCTCCGCTCGCCCTCGGCCACAGGCGGCAGTGTCAGCATCTTGCGCGTGGCGAGCAGTTGCGCACAGTCGGCCGCCGGCAGCGGTCGACTGAATAGATAGCCCTGCAATTCATCGCAATGATGCCGGCGCAAGTAGTTCATCTGCCCCTCGGTTTCAACGCCTTCCGCGATCACCCGCAGTTTCAGATTGTGCGCCAGACCGATGACGGCGATGCAGATCGCGGCGGCGTCGGGGTCGGTCGTGATCTCGCGCACAAAGCTCTGGTCGATCTTCAGGTAATCGATCGGCAAGCGTTTCAGATAGCTGAGCGAGGAATAGCCGGTGCCGAAATCGTCGACCGAAATCCGCAACCCGATCGCGCGCACCGCGACGAGCTTGCGAATATTGACTTCGATATCTTCCATCAGCATGCTCTCGGTCAGCTCGATATCCAGGCAGTCACCCCCTTGCATCGCCAACACAGTTTCCAGCGTGCGCAGAAAATCCTTGCGCCGCAACTGCATTGCCGAGACATTGACGGCCACCCGCGGCGGGGTCAAGCCTTGGGCGCGCCAGGCGGTAACATCGGCGGTGGCTTTTTCCAGCACCCAACGACCGACTTCGACGATCATGCCCGTCTCTTCGAGCATAGGAATGAATTCAGCCGGCGACACCAATCCAACCTCCGGGTCATTCCAGCGGATCAGCGCCTCGAACCCAACCACGTTGCCGCTTTGCAGACTCACCTTGGGCTGGTAATACAGCACGAATTCTTGCCTTTCCAGCGCCCGATGCAGCCTGTTTTCCAGCGATAGCTGGTGCGAGACCCGCGCGTTCATCTGCGGCGCGTAAAACACATAACGCTCTTCATCGGCGCCGGCCTTGTGCAACGCGGTCTCGGCATTGGCGCAGAGCGCATCAACATCCGCGCCGTCACCAGGAAACAAGGCAACCCCGACACGGAACGTAAGGTGCAGCTCCTTGCCGTCAATCGGGAAAGGAGGGTTGAGGCAGGGAAAGATCGTGTTGTCGAGCAGATGCGCAACGTCAGCCGCTGCATTGAGTTCGCCCACCACGGCGGCGAAATGATCGCTGCCGAGCCGCGCCAAATGATCGGACGTGCCCAGCGCCTCGATCAGGCGATCGGCGACGCGCTTGAGCAGGAGATCGCCGATATGGCGGCCGAAGGTATCGTTGATGCTTTTGAAGCGCTCGATATTGATCAGCAGCAAACCGAC
The DNA here is from genome assembly GCA_035283885.1 of Rhodocyclaceae bacterium. Taxonomy (GTDB): domain Bacteria; phylum Pseudomonadota; class Gammaproteobacteria; order Burkholderiales; family Rhodocyclaceae; genus DATETD01. The sequence continues at coordinate 1,417 of DATETD010000087.1, read as the reverse complement.
CTGTCCATGATCGGCTTGCAACAACTGGTTGAGGCGATCATGGATCAAATTACGATTGGCCAGGCCGGTCAGGGCGTCATAGTAGGCCAGATAATCCAGCCGCTCTGCCTTGCCTATGTATTCGAGCGCAAACGAAATATCGCCGGCCAGTTCCTTGAGCAGTTCAAGCTCCATCGCCTCAGCGAAAAAGTCCGGCTCCGCCGCGTAGAGGACGAGAGCGCCGGCAACGTCGCCACCGACGAGCAAGGGAAAGACCGCCTGCGAACGGCAACCGCGCGCGACCGCGTCGTGCGGAAACAGGGCGTCGCTTGCCGATGACATGTCATCGCAGATGACGACGCCACGCTGACGCACGGCCTGGCCGAACAAGCCCGTGTCGGCAGCGATCGGATTGCCTGCGGCGCGGGCGAATCGATCGTCGCAGTCACCATACTCGCGATGATCGCTCTTCCAGGCGACCGGCCTCACCCGCTGGCCGTCAGGCTCCATCAGGCCGATCCAGGCGAGACGAAATTTCCCCAACTCGACGGTAATGCGGCAGGCTTCCTTGAACAACTCGAGACGATCATGAACGCGCACGATCGTCGCATTGATGCCGCTCAAAACGGCATACACGCGGTTGAGGCTGGCGACCTTCTGTTCGGCCTGGATACGCTCGACGATCTCCTCCTGTAACGCCGCCGTCCGTTGCGCCACCAGGCTTTCAAGGTGTTCGTAGAGCTGCGCCCGCTGAATCGCCACCGCCAACTGGCTGGCCACGGCTTCGAGCAACCGCAACGCTTCGCCGGCGAACACCCCGCCTTCCGCCCCGACGATATTCATGATGCCGAAGCACTGCGCGCCGACCGTCAGCGGCAAACTGGCATGACGACGTAGGCCGATAGCCGCATCCACGGCATGAGTCTGCAAGCGCTCGCATTCGACCAAGGTCACGCCGCGCTGCAGCTCTCCCGAACGCAGCATGCGTCGACAACGGCAATCGTTCGCAAGCGCCCCTGGGACGCAAAGGGCGGCCGGCAGGTAAGCGGCTCCAAGCACCCGCATGGTGCCGGCGTTGTCGTCGAGGCAAACCCAGCCGGAGCGAAAGTCAGGCAGTTCGAGGATGCCCTGCAAGGCATAGTCGCAGACTTCGGCTTCACTGGCGACACGGTTGAAATCGCCGGCAATCCGATACAGAACCCGCAGTGTCCGGTTCGACAGTGCGATCTCGCGCTGCTGTGCTTGCAGCTCCTCGTTCATATGCACGGCTTCCTCATAGGTCGAGATCAGCAGATCGACGATCTGCTCGCGTCCCGAGGCGATGAAGTGCTTCTTGCCGCCCATGTAGATTTCCATGCCCATCTGGATGCGACTGGTCTTGCGCAATTCGAAGTTGAGCAGGATGTATTCGATACGCGCCAGCAGGGTTTTCGGCTCG
>DATETD010000086.1:0-3003 GCA_035283885.1 Rhodocyclaceae bacterium | reverse complement strand
TATTATCGACTGCGCTTCCCCAATCGCGAGGTGTATCAAAGTCTGTACAACGTGCTGCTGCGAAACTGGTGCGGCGGCAACTCCGTCGCCGAGGTGCGCAACAAGAAAAACCTCTACCGGCTGCTCACCACTCAGGATTGCACCGGTTTCAAGGAACTGTTCCATGCCTTTTTCGCCGCGATTCCGCACCAGTGGCTCGACAACAATCCGCTCGCGCGCTACGAAGGCTATTACGCCAGCGTATTCTTCAGTTATTTCGCCGCGCTGGGTCTCGATATCCGCGTCGAAGACTCCTCCAATCATGGCCGCATCGATATGACTGTGATTTTCGGCGGTCATATTTACCTGTTCGAATTCAAGGTCGTTGAGCAGGAAGCCGAAGGACGAGCGCTCCAGCAGATCAATGACAAAGGCTATGCCGACAAGCACCGCGCCGCGGGCGTGCCGATTCATTTGATCGGAATTGAATTTTCGCGGCAGACGCGCAATGTGGTGGGATTCGAAGTGGAGTCGATACCTTGAGCCGGCGATAAGAAACGGTAGGGCTAGACGCCAGGAACTATTCGATCCTCGTTGCGTCTACCGCCGCCTGCGCCGCTACGGCAATCGACGGCGTGGGGTGCGAAGCGCGGGGCATCGCGGTTTTATCGAGGCGATTCGGTATACTTGCGGGCCGCAATCGCTTGGCGAGAGGGCGGGCATGGTATGAATTTATTATTATCGACGGGGGCGTATTTCGCACGGCGCGAAGTTCATGGGAGATCGGGAATCGGATCAGTTGCTGGTCGAGCGCGTCAAGTCGGGCGACAAACAGGCCTTCGGTTTGTTGGTGGTCAAGTACCAAAGTCGTTTGGCGCGCTTAGTCGGACGTATGGTGTACGACACCTCAGAGATCGAGGATATCGTGCAGGATAGTTTCATTCGTGCTTATCGCGCCTTGCCCGAGTTTCGCAACGACAGCGCGTTTTACTCTTGGTTGTATCGCATCGGCGTCAATGCCGCCAAAAGCTGGTTGTCGACGCATGGGCGGCGCAAGGCGGCGGCAAGAAGCCCGCTCGGATCGGACGAGGAAAACCCCGAAAGCGATTATCTGGATCGCCTGATTCAGGATAATGTCACGCCGGAGAATTTGCTGATGAGCAAGCAAGTCGGCGAGGCGGTGAATCGCGCGCTGGAAGGCTTGTCGGAAGAGATACGCATGGCGATCGTTTTATGCGAAATAGACGGTTTGTCCTACGAGGAGATTGCCCAGGCGATGGATTGTCCGATCGGTACGGTGCGCTCGCGCATTTTTCGGGCGCGCGAGGCGATTTCATTGAAGCTGAAGCCGTTGCTGGATACGGCGCCGAATAAGAGGTGGTAACGTGGGTGAAGGCGAGGCGATGAAGGCGCAGGTTTCGGCGTTGATGGATGGCGAACTGAACGAGCGCGAAAGCATGGAGACCTTGCGGGTCTTATGCGGCGACGCCGAGTTGCGTCGTCGCTGGGCCGATTATCATCGGATCGCTGCGTCCTTGCGCGGCGAACCCGAGCTCGATCTGGTCGCGCGCGTGATGACGGCGATCGACGCCGAATCGACGCGTTCATACGCTGCGTCGCACACGATCCTCGATCGCCTCTCGCGCCTTTTGTTTTTGGGGCGGCGTTGCGTGGATTTCGGGCGCGCGCCGGCGTGGGCGTTGGCGGCTTCGTTGGCTGGAGTTGCTGTCGTCATTGTCTGGGCGATGTCGTCTGCACCCGCGCCCGGCGAGCGGTTAGGCGTGCTTCAGGCCCGCGTCGAAATGCCGCCCGCGTTGGCGCCCTCGCCTTCTTCGCGGGCCAGCTTGCAAGAATATCTTTTGGCGCACCAAGCGTATGCGCCGGGCGGGGCGTTGACGGGCGGTACGCGCAATATTCGTAGCGTGCATCGGGTGGCGGCCTCGGGTGGCGGGCGATGAAACCGGTCGTTGCGATCTTGAACGGTATATGTCGCCTCGTTTGGACGAGCATCGTGCTAGCCGTCTCGTCAGCGCCGACTTTTGCGCATGCCGACGAGGCGATGGAGATTTTGCAACGCATCGCGCACAGCGTGCGGCGGCTGACGTATGACGGAACCTTTGTGTATCGCCATGGCGATACGCTGGAAACTTCGCGCATCGCGCATGCGGTGGTCGATGGTCGCGAACTGGAGCGAATCGAGGTGCTCGACGGCAGTCCGCGTGAGATCGTGCGCGACGCGCGCGAACTGAAATGCTTTTTGCCGGACGAGAAGCGCGTGCTGATCGAGGATATCGCCTTGCAAGATGGCGAAAGTCGTCGCTTTCCGGCTTTATTGCCATTAAGATTAAGTAGTTTATTGGACCATTATTCGATTCGTCTCGGCGCGCAGGGGCGAGTGGCCGGCTTGCCGAGCCGGGCGGTGCTGCTGGAGCCGCGCGACAATTTGCGCTATGGTCATGAGCTATGGGTGGATAACGCCAGCGGCTTGTTGCTGAAGGCCGTTTTGCGCAACGAGCGCGGTGCGGCGCTCGAATCGTTTGCGTTTACGCAGCTTAAAGTCGGCGGGCCGCTGGCGCCGGATAGGCTTAAGCCGCATTTCGATGCTCAAGGGGTGCAGATTCATCATGTGCGCACGGTGGATGTCAAATCGGAGGGGCTCGGCTGGAATTTCCGCACGATGTTGCCGGGATTTCGTCGCGTGATGGCGATGAAGCGCCAGCCGATGGCCGACCGGCCCGAAAGTCTGCATGTGGTGTTTTCCGATAGCTTGGCGACGATTTCGGTATTCATCGAGCCTGGTTCGCCGACGGCCCCTGTCGAGGAGAGCGTCAATCTCGGCGCGATCAATCTTTATCGACGTCAATTGGATGAGTATCGCGTTTTGGTGATGGGCGAAGCGCCGTTTGCCGCCGTCAAGCTGCTCGGCGATGGGATAGAACGGAAGCGCAAATGAACGTGGCTACGAGTCGTTGCGATGCGGTGGTGGCGTCGGTGGATGATGAGGGGGTATGGGTGACCGTCGCC
>DATETD010000085.1:0-5829 GCA_035283885.1 Rhodocyclaceae bacterium | reverse complement strand
GTTGTCGCCGCTACGCGCGGGGGCGGGTTTTTTACTCGGATGCGGCGCCGGGCGCGGTGCGGCGTGGCGGTGCAGCGGTTCGAAGCCGACGACTTCCGAGGCGGGAATATCGACTTTGATCAGTCGTTCGATATCGCGCAGTTGAATGCGTTCGTCGCTGCTGACCAAGGATAGCGCTTCGCCGTCGGCGCCCGCGCGTCCGGTGCGTCCGATTCGATGGACATAATCTTCGGGCACGTTCGGCAGTTCGAAATTGACCACGCGCGGCAGGGCGTCGATGTCGAGGCCGCGCGCGGCGATGTCGGTGGCGACCAAAGCGGCGAGCCGTCCGGTTTTGAATTCGGACAAGGCGCGGGTGCGCGCGCCTTGCGTTTTGTTGCCGTGCAAGGCGGCGGTGCGGATGCCGGCTTTTTCCAGCGATTTCGCCAAGGCGTCGGCGCCGTGCTTGGTGCGGCAAAACACCAGCGTTTGATGCCAGCCATGCTGTTCGAATAGATGCAGCAGCAGTTCGCGTTTGCGCTCCTTATCGACGCGGATCACCGATTGCGTCACGAGTTCGGCGGTGGCGTTGCGGCGCGCGACTTCGACCGTCGCCGGATTTCTGAGCACGGTATGCGCGAGTTCGCGCACTTCGGGCGCAAATGTCGCCGAGAACATCAGGTTTTGGCGTTCTTTAGGCAGACGTTCGACGATTTTGCGAATGTCTTTGATGAAGCCCATGTCGAACATGCGGTCGGCTTCGTCGAGCACCAGGGTTTGGATGCGCGAAAGATCGACGGTGCGCTGGCTCAGGTGATCGAGCAGGCGGCCCGGCGTGGCGACGATGATATCCAGACCGCGACGCATCGCCTGGATTTGCGGCGAGATGCCGACGCCGCCGAAGACGGCGAGGCTGCGGATGTTGCTGTGTTTGCCGTAGGTGCGCACGCTTTCTTGCACTTGCGCGGCGAGTTCGCGCGTGGGTACGAGCACCAGCACGCGCGGCGCGGTCTGGGTGGCGCGCAGCGGGGCCGCGGCGGTAAGCTTGTGCAGGATCGGCAGGACGAAGGCGGCGGTTTTGCCGGTGCCGGTTTGTGCGGTCGCTTCGAGGTCGCGACCGGCGAGGACAAAGGGAATGGCTTGAGCCTGGATCGGCGTGGGCGTGGTGTAGCCCTGCTCGCCAATGGCGCGCAGCAGCTCGACCGATAGGCCGAGTTCGTTGAACATCATGTGAAATACCTCTGAAGCCGACCACCCGCAACGGGTGCAGGTCAGTCTGGGCGGAAACTTCGCTAGGGGTAAAAAAACCGGAGAGGACAGTGTGTCGCTCGTCAGGTACGGCCGGGGACTGAATCGCAGCCGAGGGGAGACGGTGAGTTGAAATGCATAAGCACGGCAACGGCACGTCCGGCAGTATCCACGACCTTGGCGCTTACGTCAAACGCCAATGGCAACTATGCGCCGAATTTGCGCTGTTTTTCGGCGCCAATTGGCTAATCAGAAGAATTGTTTGGCGAAGTTGGCGATGGCGACGCCGAGAATCGCGGCGAGCATCCAATGGTTGAGCGTGAGCTTACCGTTAAGCTCGGCTTTCATTTCGCGTAACTGGCTGTCAACGGCATCGATACGTCGTTCCAGCTTTAAGGCATCGCTCTTGGTGGCTAAGGTATTGTCCATCACTTGCGCCAGAATTTCCTGTTGGCTACGTACAAACGCCTCGGCCTGCGCTTCCGGGACGCCGGACGCTTGCAGATCTTTGATGAACTTGTGAGTGTCGAAAGTAATCGTGCTCATGGTGTGCAAATCCTACGCCGCAGATCGGCGTTTGTCGATACTTACGTCAGTGCTTGTTGGGCTGGTTAAAGCCCAACAAGGAAGCGCTCGCGAAGTACGTCGGGCGTCCCGAAGTCAGCCCAACGGGTGTATCCCTTCCAACGTTCGAACTTAGGCGTTGCGCAGTTCGCGTTTGAGGATTTTGCCGGTGGCGGTCATCGGCAAGGCTTGACGGATTTCAATGATGCGCGGGTATTTGTAGCTTGCCATGCGTTCTTTGCACCATTCGCCGATCGCTTCCACCGTGGTTTCTTGGCCGGGTTTCAAGGTGATCACGGCTTTAACTTCTTCGCCATGCACGTCGTGCGGCACGCCGATGACGGCGACCTGGGCAACCGCGGGATGGCCCATCAGCACTTCTTCGAGTTCGCGCGGGTAGATATTGAAGCCGCCGCGGATGATCATGTCCTTGAGGCGGTCGACGATGAACAGATTGCCGTTTTCGTCGAATTTGCCGATGTCGCCGGAATGGAACCAGCCGTTGCGGATCGCTTCGGCGGTGGCTTCGGGGCGGTTGTAGTAACCCTTCATGACATTATGGCCGCGAATCACGATCTCGCCGGTTTCGCCGGTCGGTACATCCTGGCCGTTGTCGTCGACGCAACGCACGTCGACGCCCCACAGCGGACGACCGACGCTACCCGGAACGCGATCGTTGTCGAGGAAGGAGAAGGTGGCGACCGGGCTGGTTTCGGACAAGCCGAAGCCTTCCTGAATCGCGACGCCGAATTTGGCTTCGAAGGCGCGCATCACTTCGACCGGCATCGCAGCCCCCCCCGAGGCGCTGGCGCGCAAATTCTTGGCGATCTTCGCCATATCGTAACGCTCGGCTGCGCCCGGCAGGTTGAGCATGGCGATATACATCGTCGGCACGCCGGCGAAGACGGTGACGTTGTGTTTTTCCATCAGGCTAAAGGCGGCGTCGGGGTCGAAGCGCGCCAACAGCACCATGGTGGCGCCGGCCTGGATTGCGGAGTTCATCTGCACCACTTGGCCGAAAGAGTGGAACAGCGGCAAGGTGATTAGATGCACGTCGTTGCCGTCGGCCTTCAGCAGCACGTTCGACAGCGACAGGTTCATCGAAATATTCGAGTGGCTCAGTTCGGCGCCCTTGGGCTTGCCGGTGGTGCCGGAGGTGTAGAGAATCACGGCGGTGTCGGTTTCGCTGGTCAACTCGTAGTCGCCGGCGGGCGATTGACCGGCCATCAGGCTGCCGAGCGTCGGCACGCCTTCGATCGCCGCGGGCTTGGTCGGATCGGCGGTGATCATGAAGAAGTTTTTGCAGGTGCCGGCGTCTTGAAAGCCTTTCCAGCCTTCTTGGCCCAGCGGCAGATCGGGACTGCCTTCGAAGCAGAACACCGCCTTGGCTTCGGAGTCGGCGATGTGATAGGCGATTTCGGGCGCCTTGAGCAGCACATTGATCGGCACGACGACGGCGCCGACTTTAAGGATCGCGTAGTACACCATCGGGAAATACGGCAGGTTGGGGCAAGCGAGAACGACTTTGTCGCCCTTGCCGATGCCTTTGGCGCGCAGACCGTTGGCGATTTGATTGGCCGCGCCGTTGAGCTGGGCGTAGTTGATGGCCTTGTCCATGAACTGGACGGCGATTTTAGTGGGGAAAACCTTGGCGGTGCGTTGCAGATTGGCAGCTACATTCAGCATATCGACTCCTTAAAGTGGTGCAGGTTTGTGGAAATTTTGCCGGAGTATAACAGTCTGGAATAAGGCTTGGCGAGGGGCGTGGATACTGCAAATTCGATGTTTTTTTGCGCTGTGTTTTGCCGACAAATCGCCGTTTTACAAGGGTTTTTAAGGGAAAACGATGGTGGCTATAGATTACCCAGGTCGGGGGGTTATATATTCCTACACGAATGCTTATTACTATCGGACGGAAATTGCTACAATCGCTACAAATTCGCAGCGGGAGATCGGGATGAATGTGCAGCGGCAGTGGGGCACGCTTGTCGCAACGGACATTGCGCCGACGCTCGGCTTTTTGCCCATTCCGTCCCGCCAGCGCCGACTTTTGCAGCGGGGCAGGCCATGTTGATACGCTTTTCTGCGCTGAAGTTCGCGCTGTTGGCGGCGGTGGTATGGACGCTGGCGCTGTCGGTCTCGCTGGGCTGGAATCTACATAATGCGCGCTCGCAAGTCATGGATATGATTTACGCCGAGGTGCGCGCCAATCTCAATAAGGATTTGACCTTCCGCCGTTGGGGGACGCGTCATGGCGGGGTGTATGTGCCGCTGACGGAATCGCAGCCCTCGGTGCCTTGGCTGGCGCATGTGCCGGGGCGCGATGTCGAGACCACCGACGGTCGTCGGCTGACGCTGCTCAATCCGGCCTCGATGTTGCGTCAGATGATGGACGACTATTCAGAAGCGTATGGCATTCGCGGTCGCATCACTGGCCTCAAGGTTCTCAATCCCGGCAATGCGCCCGATGCGTGGGAAAAGACGCAGTTGGAGTCGTTCGCGCGCGGTGAGAAAAAGGAAGTCTGGGAGATCGCCGCTCTGGATGGAAAACCGCAGTTGCGTTACTTGCGCGCGATGTTTATGGAGCCGGGCTGCATGAAGTGCCATGCGATCCTCGGCTATCAGGTCGGCGAGATGCGCGGCGCGACGGGTCTCAATTTGCCGCTGGAACCGTATTACCAACGAATCGATGCGTCGTCCCGCAATCTCGGCCTGACCCACGGCGCCATCTGGCTGCTGGGCGTGTTGGGGATCGGCCTGGCCGGACGGCAGGTGCAGCGACGTATGCGCGGCGAGATCGAGGCTCAGGCCTTGCGCGACCGAGCGGAGGCGCGTTATCGCATCTTGTTCGAGCAGGCGCGCGACGGCATCGTGTTGATCGATCCGGATACGCAGTATTTCGTCGAATTCAATGCGGTGGCGCATGAGCAACTCGGCTATAGCCGCGAAGAATTCGCCGTGTTGCGCTGGCAGGATATCGAGGCCGAAGCAACCCCTCAGGATATGAAGCGGCGCATCGAGTCCGTGTGCGAGCGCGGCTGGGATAATTTCGAGACGCGCCATCGGCGCAAGGATGGACGACTCCGTTATATCCAAATGGTGGTGCAACTGTTGGTGCTCGACGGTCGCTCCTTGCTGCAAGCGACGTGTCGCGATATCACCGAACGTAAGGAGGCGGAGGGCGCACTGTTGTTGTACGCCAGTCTGTTCCAGCATAGCGGCGAAGCGATTCTGGTGACCGACGCCGACAACCGTATCGTTGCGGCGAATACGGCTTTCACCCGTCTGTCGGGGTATTCGTGCGAAGAAATGCTCGGCGAAGATCCCAAGGTGTTATCCGCCGGGCGGACTGCGCCCGAAGTCCATCAGGACATGTGGGCGGCCTTGCTCGAAAAGGGCTTCTGGCAAGGCGAGTTGTGGGATAGACGCAAGGACGGCAGCGTATTCCCGAAGTGGGCGACGATTTCGGCGATACGCGACAGCGCCGGAACGATAGGCAACTACATCACGATTTATACCGATATCAGCGAACGCAAGGCGGCGCAGCAGCGTATCGAGCATTTGGCGCACCACGACATCTTGACCGGACTGTGCAATCGCTACAATCTGGACCACCGCTTGAATCAGGAGTTATCGTCGGCGCGACGCCATGGCGGTTCGCTGGCGGTGCTGTTCATCGATATGGATCGTTTCAAAGAGATCAACGACACGTATGGGCATGCCGTCGGCGATCGCTTGTTGGTCGAAGTGGCGCGGCGTTTGCGGTTGAGCGTGCGCGAAAGCGATATCGTGGCGCGCCTCGGGGGCGACGAATTCGTCGTCGTGGTGACGGGCATGGAAGCGGCGCTCGATGCGGCGGCGGTGGCCGACAAGATTTTGCATGCCTTGGGGCAGAGTTACGAGATCGACGGCCGGGCGCTCCATTCGACGCCCAGTATCGGCGTCGGTATTTTTCCCGAGGACGGCGATAGCCACGAGGCGTTGATGAGGTGCGCCGATCTCGCGATGTATTGCGCCAAGCAGCAGGGGCGCAATACG